>CAYVBC010000042.1:0-10868 GCA_964449545.1 uncultured Clostridia bacterium
CCTTGAAATCGGAGAACGGTACCTTCCCTTTGCCTTGAACGGTGACAGCATCAAGCCGCGTAAATATTCACACTGGAGCAAGGCCCCCCTTCCGTTGAAGCGGCTGCGCCTCCTGAGTCGGGCAAGGATCATTGTGGATCCATTTTTCAAGGATCTCCGGGAGTATATCCGACTGGCTGGAATCGGCCGGGAGACCACCCGACAAACACTGAAACTGGATGAGGCGATTCGCCTTCGGGAACGGTTGAAAATGCAGGTTAAAACCCTGCGTGAATGGCGGGAACGCGCGTCCGGTCTGGTTTTTCTGGATGGGCCGCAGGGGAAGCCTTCCGAAGGGGAGCGACTCTCCCGGGAAAACAGGGAACGCCGGCGCGAATGGCTGGATCAGCTGGGAAAAGATCATATTCTCAAAGAAGGCGTGAACATCCTGATAGACCTGTCCCTGAACTCTTTTTGAACGATTTGATCAGAACCTGGATGAGAACTCACAGGCGAAAGCCGTACTCCGCGGCTTGATACCCGCGCCCTGGAATCCAATCCCGGAACTTGTCCGAAGTGATCCCGGTCTTCAGGCGTAGTGCAGAAGTGCGTGAGCCCGGGCGAGTATTTCGGGAATTTGGAGTCCCTGGGGGCAATGGGGGAGGCAGGCGCCGCAGTGATCGCAGCCATTCGCTCCATGGTCCAATTCGCTGTAAAGGGTGCGGGCCTTGTGCCAATCGTGATCGTCCATGGCATATCGTTCGAAACGCAGGATCTCAGCGATGGGAATCTGCCGGGGACAATGGGGCTGGCAGGCTGTGCACAGGCGGCAGGTTGTGCGGTCCGCTTCAGCTGCCACCATGGTGAGCGCCTTGCGATCGCGGACGCGCAGGCTTTTCCCCGCACCTGAAAAGGTTTCCGTGAATTCCGACAGGGTACGTACACGGATCACTGCGGCGTCGAGCAAGGTTGCCGTGGTCAGCCAGCGTACCAGGGCGTTGTACGGGGATGTGCCGGCAGGCATGTTTTGCATAAAGACCGGGTCCTGTTTCATGCGTCCGATTCCCCGGGCGGTTTTCATGGCGATGGTACCGAAATGCTTTTCCTTGGCCAGTTCCATGAAGCCGTCCATTTCCGGGTCCGCACCATAGGAGTAGATGAACTGAGCGTGTTCAAAGATGCCGTCTTCAATCACCGCCTTCAGGATCTCCGCCGCGTTCTGTCCATCCGGAACCCGGGCATTGCCCGCATAGCCGTGTTGGGAAAGGCAGAGATGCTTGACCAGCCCCTCTTTTTTCAGGCGTTCAAACGCGCGCACGAATGTCCGTTCGCGCTTGAGTTCCTCCACGCTGTGGAAGCCGTAATGCAACTGCATGTCGTCGAAATAACGCAGTCCTGTTTGTGCCAGGGCTTCCTTTACGTAGGCCACATGCTCCTCTTCATCAAAGTGTCCCGTATAATGATTGCCGCCCACCCGGTCGAGGGTCACCTGGCAGTAATGGGCGTCGCGGTTGTTGAGGATGGCGGCCGGTGTTTTGCCGCGCATCCAGCGGTTGGCCTTATGCCAGTAGTTCATGCCGCACAGAATCCCCGCTTCCGCCACCGTGGCATCGAGATCACCGGCCCCGATGAGGATGGAGACCTCACGCCCGCTGTAGCCCAATTTGCGGCGCGGAAGTTTCCCCACTTTTTCCGCGGCTTCCCGGATCGGGTCATCACCCATACGACCCGTCTGGCCGGGCAATACCGAGGTCAGCAGGGCGCCTGCCGCAGCGGATGAAAGTTTCAATATATCCCGTCGTGAGATGGATGATTTCTGATTCATTTCTCACCTCCTCCCTGTGAAACATAATCAAAAGGGAAGCGGATGTCAAAGATTGTTTCCATCATGCGAGGTTTCTTGCAGATCCGTAAGGTGGTCAGGAAGGGGGATCAGGCATCGCTCTCGCGCATGCGTGAGATCAGGATACCGATAAAGAAGGGTGCGCCGATCAGGGAGGTGATGACTCCCACCGGGATCTCGACCGGAGCCACCAGTGTCCGTGAGAGAAAATCGGCACCCAGGAGAAGAATCCCGCCTCCCAGGGCCGCGGCCGGCACAACCACCACGAAACGTTCGCGAAACAGCAGGCGGGCCAGGTGGGGCATTACCAGCCCCACGAATCCAACGGGGCCGATGAGAGAAACCAGAATTCCGGTTATCAGTGATACCACCACAAACAGAATCCGCCGCAGACGGAACACATCCAGCCCCTTGGAAAGCGCGAAATCCTCATCGGCGCCGCAGAGAACCAGCTCCCGGCGCAATAACAGGATCAACAGAAAAAAACCGGCTGCCAGAGGGGTTATCCAGAGGATCTCCCTGTACTCATGGGTTGTGATTCCTCCCATCAACCAGCGCAGAATGGATACGGTCTGGGAGAAGTCAAAAAGGTATTGAGCCAGTACGATGACGGATCCGAAAAAAAAGTTCATGGCCACTCCGGCCATGAGCAGGGTGTAGATGGAATGGCTCCGTACCAGGCGGGCGATCAATAGAATGGCCAGGATGGAGAGAATGGCACCACCGAATCCGCAGAGAAAAAGACCCCCGAATCCGAACAGGGAGAGAGTAATCTGGAACTTGATTCCCAGTACGATGCCCGCGGATGCCCCTGACGATACCCCCAGCGTGTAGGGGGTGGCAAGACTGTTGCGGAAAACTTGTTGAAACACAAGTCCGGAGAGCGAGAGAACGGTGCCTGCGAGGAAAGCCATTAACGTGCGGGGGACACGCAGGCGCCAGAAAATGAACGCCTTGTCTCCACTTTCCGCCAAATCCGAAAGCGAGATGGAAGTCAAACCGGAAAAGGGTGTAAGAACGATCAGGACCAGTGCCACTAGAGCCAGCACCCATATCCATGGGGTTGAAGAGAACCGCGGCGACGGGCGACGGTCAGGGCGTGGCATGAAGGATCTCCTCGTTACCATGGGGAACCAGGTGGAAGTCCACACCGAAAACGGAGTGAAGCAGTTGGGGATCGAAACGCAGTGGCCCGGCGGAGAGCATTCGTCCGTCCCGCAATGCAGCCAGGTGGTCCGCCACGGGAAACAACAGGTTCATGCGGTGAGAAACGGCCACGATGGTTCTCCCCTCCCTGTGCAGCGCGGTCAGATGTTCCTTCAACTGGAAAGCCGCTTCAGGATCCAGGAATGTAAAGGGTTCGTCCATCAGGATCACCGGTACATCCTGTACCACGGCAGAGGCCAGCATGACCTTGCGGCGCTCGCCGCCGCTGAGAGTACGCATGTCCCGGTTTTCCAGGTCAGCGATACCGAAACGATCCAGTGCGGAAGAAACCGCGCTTTCTCTCCCGGGCCTGGGATGGAGCAGGGAATGGTAGGGGTAGAGGCCCGCGCTGACCACATCGCCCGCGGTCATGGGCATGGTGAATGCGGAAAACTGGGGCAGGTATGCCAGGCGGCGGGCCAATTCGCGGCGAGGTGTGGCGGAAACGGATCTTCCCTTCAACAGGATCTCCCCGTCAAATTTCCGGACCAGGCCGGCCAGGGCGCGAAGCAGCGTGGTTTTGCCCGCCCCGTTGGGCCCCACCATCAGCCAGAACTGCCCGGATTGAATGGTCCATTGAACGTGGTTAAGGATTTTTTTTCCCCGGAGGGTCAGGGTCAGGTCATTGATCTGGAGGATCATCTGTTTTCCTCTTTCCCCAGGGATCGGATGAATCTGGAAAGGGCGCGTGCGGTTTCCACAATCCTGGGGCCGGGGCGAAGCCAAACCGGATCCGTTACCACGAGTACACCCCGGGGGCGGAAGGGGGCGGGAAGTCGCTCCCACTGTCGACGCAGACGTAGCCGGTCCGTGTGGATATTCATGGCGGAAAGGTCAATAATACCGTGGGGATCCATTTCCGTCAGCGCTTCCCGCGAGATGATGGGATAAGGGATCTTTCCCCGGTAGGCGTTTTCTCCTCCCAGAAGTTCCAGGATTTCGTCCAGGAAATTACCGCGCCCCATGAGGGTCAGACGGCCGGTTTCCCCCGGGACGTGTCCAGCCACAAGCAGGAGACGGATTCTGTGTTCCCGGCATTCGATCCGCAACTGCTGCAGTTGGGATTGGATCTTTGCGACCAGCTCCCGTCCTTTTCGCTCCACCTGCAGCATTCCGGCAATGGAGTGGATGGAATCGTAAAGATCTCGTAATGTCTGGTGGCGGACCTCCAGCAGGCGGGAACGGGTTCCCAGGACTTCCAGCTTTTTTTTTGACTCCGGATAGTGGACAATCCAATCGGGGCGCAGGGAGACCACCTTCTCCAGGTTCAGATCGATGAATCCGCCGATCCTGGGAATGTTCAGGGCCGCGGGGGGATAATCACAGAACGAAGTGGCTCCCACAATCTGCTTTCCGGACTTCAGGGCAAAAATAATTTCCGTGATGGCCGGAGACGTGGAGACAATACGCCGGGCGAACAGGTGCCCGGGTCCCGTCAACAGGAGAGCGACCGCCAGTATCACACTACAGGTATGTTTCATTTTATTGAAGGGGTACCGGAGTTGCCTCCGGTATCCCGGTAGTTCGGTTTATCGGGTATGAAACCGGAGCCCGGCCATAACCCGGGTACCGGGAGCCGGATAGCCGAATACCTCCTGATATTCCGCGTTGAAGACGTTGGTGATCCGTGCCTGGAAAGCCAGATTCCGGGTGATCGTCACTTGCAGGTTGAATGCAAAGGTATTGAATGACGGACTCTCGGCAATGGGCGTCATCCAGTCCAGCTCGTTGTAGTCAAGGCGTCGGCCCACATAGACCATTTCACCTCCAAGAGTGAATCGAGGATGGGTCCAGGTGATCCCTGCGGAAAGAGCGTGCTTCGGGCGCCGAAGGAGCTGCCGGTCATATTGCAGATCATTGGTATCCAGCCAGGTCCAGGCGGACCGCAACTCGAGCTGATCCACAGGACGCCAGGAGGCGTTGAATTCCAGCCCGCGGATGGTGGCTTTACTGAGGTTGGTGTAAGCGTTGGTGAGTGGGGAAAATCCAATGAGTTGCCGGTATGAGGTGTCGAACCCGGTGACTCCCAGGGTCAGTCGTTTCACAAAGATCTCGATTCCGGCCTCCAGTGAGCGACTGCGTTCCGGTTCCAGGCCGGGATTGCCCCAGTTGGGATTCAATCGCTCAGGCAGGGTGGGGGCGCGGAAACTTTCTCCCCAGGATGCGCGGGCCTTGATATGTTCTGAAATCAGCCAGGATGCGCCGATCTGGGGAGACCATGTGGAATCGATGTCTCTGTACTTGTCGGCTCTTATTGAAGTGGAGATCAGAATTGAGCCCAGGTCAAGGTCAGCACTCAGAAATCCAGAGAAATAGTTGGTCTTCTCATTGTCCAGGTCGGGCGTATCCCCGGTTTGATTGAAGATCGACTGAAATGACGCTTCCGCTCCCGCGCGATAGTTGAGGAAGGTGGACAACTTTCCGGATATGGATGTCTCCGCCTCGTTGATCCGGGAACGGTTTTTGAAAAACGGACTCCAGATGTCATCGGGATCCCGGAATTCGTATGCGTTTGCATTGTGAAAAAAGCGGAAGCGGATGCGTGTGTTTTCCGAGACATGAATCGCAATGGGAATGGTGGCCGTCATACTGGTCTGGTCATATTCCCGGTTGGGAGAGGGATTCCCCATGTTCAGGGGAATCCCGCTGGACGCGGAATGGAAAAACATCCGGATTCCCGTTTCAACTCTTCCTCTTCTGAACATGGCGCCGGCCGTGATCCCGTTGTTGGAAAAGGTATCGTTTTCCAGGTCGTCACTGTACCGGGTGAGGTTGGCGTTGACGGAGAGATGCCAGCTCCCGAACTGACGGCCGGTATGGATTCCGGCTTCGTAGCTGCCATGGCTGCCGAATCCGGCTGAAGCCGTCACGCCATCATCCCTGTGGGTGGTCAGGCTTACGACGCCTCCCATTGCGTTGGAACCATAGATGCCGCTCAGTGGGCCACGAACGATCTCCACGCGTTCAAACATCCGGGCCGGCATCAGGGTCAGGTTAATCCCCAGTGAGCTGGACGGGTCGGTGACTTTCACTCCGTCGATGATGTACAATGTCTGGTTCACGGCGGCTCCGCGCGCGAAGGCGTACGCCATCTGCCCGTAGTGTCCCCCGTTCAGGACCAGGAAGCCGGGAGTGCGGTCAAGTATCTCCTTCAGTCCATTCCGGCCCATTTCCTGAAGTTGTTTACTGTCGTACACGGTGACACTCTGCACGGAACGGTTCAGTGGGATATGACCGACCACCTCAACGGTTTCGGTGGGGTGCTGGATGGAATCTTCCTCTGGTTTACGATTTTCCGCGGCTCCCAGAGGAAGAAGCAAGGCGATAAGGATCCACGGGATCCATTTTGATCGGAACATGCTCTTCTCCTCAATCAGGTTTGCGGAGGGCATTTTTCTCCACTCGAACGGCCCTCCGCGGTTCGGTGGAACAGGGCACGGACAGGCAGGTTTTCCGACTCCCGGTACTCCGAACACCTTCCCACCTGTTATGGCAGTGGATCTGCACGGAGTCCGACGGCGCATGGCCGTCAGCGGTGAAAATATTCACCGACCGGATACGGCAGCGGGGGCTGTGGGCTTGAGAAACGGATTCTCGCCACTTCCCTGAACCAGTCCGGGCGGATCCATTATATACCTTTGATTTGAGAGGGTCAATCTCTTGACTTAATGGGTTCGAATGGAGTACATTGTCACCGGAAGACAAGCATGGTTCCCGAAAAAGGCGATTTTTCAAAGATTTCCGCACCCGGTCTGCTTTTACGCATCGCCGAGTCCGAATTGACGGGCATACTGTACCTCAAACTCGCGGACACACTCAAAGCACTTCACTTCAACGGTGGACGTCTGGTCTGGGCCATTTCCAACTCGGTTGAGGATAAAATCGAGCGGATTATCCTGGAAGGCAAACTGGTGGATGAACTGGAGCTGCAGCGCCTTCACAGTAAGAAGTCCGGGGCCACTCTGGGTAAAGCCCTGGTGGAAAAGGGTCTGCTGTCGGTGGAACAACTGGTGGAGTGCACCCGGATTCAATTCAAACGGATCCTTGATGATGTGCTTTCCTGGACCCGTGGTGGTTTTCAGGTGATCCAGTCGCCTCCACCGGAGAACCTCTTCAAAATGGACATGGATATGGTCTCCCTGGTGTTTTCCTATGTACTGGAGAATGTGTCCGAGAAAACCGTACATGCCCATATTCCCGATCCTCATGTTCGTCTTGAAGGCAGTAGGAATGAGGAACGAATCGCTCGTTTCAGCCTCAGTCAGAAGAAGAGGGAATTTCTATCTCTCTTTGACGGTCGTCAGGGCTTGGACGTTGTTCTGGGTCGATACGCGGAATCTCACCACAATGCACTCATGAAAGTGGTGTATTTCTTTATTCTGGCCGGTTTGCTGAGTTTGCCCGGAGAAGAGCAACCCAGGCCTGTCCTGGATTTTACTCCGGATCCGGAGGAACCGCAGCTACCCGTGATTGAGGATGATGAAGGGGCGGAAGCGCTGCCTTTACTGGAGGAACTGACGGAACCGGAAGGCAGCCACGAGCCCATGACCGTGGATCCGCCGGAGACGGTGGTGAACCTGGATATGGCGGACCAAAGTCCCGAGTCGGATTTCTACTCCTTTGAGGATTCCGAGACTTCCGGAGATATTGAGTTGGAGGTCGCGGAGGAGGAGTCCCTGAAGCCGGTGGATGTGGATGCCATGTTACGGGATGCATCCCCGGGGAAACGTCAGATCAATGTCCTGTTTCTGCTGGTGGTGGCCATCCTGGTTACGGCGGGCGTGATCTTCATCCTCCTCATGTCCGGAGAAGATGAATCCCCTGTGACCCAATCCGTCTCGCCTCGCAAATCAGCACAGATGCGCAAGGTAGTTCCGCCACCTCAGAAAAAAATTGCTCCTGAAATCGAACCCGAGCCCCGCGAAAAAACAGAGAAACCCGTAACTGTAAAACCTGAGCCTTCCCGCCGCGCGGAAGTGAAGGGCCCTTCTCCGCTGGATCTTGTCCGGAGGAGAGACTATCTGAAAGCGGCTGAAATCTGGCATGCCGGATTCCCGTCCATGAAACAGAAATTTTCCATTCTCCTGGAGCTGGACTGTCAACCGGCCTCCGTGGGCAACGCTTTCAACCGAATTCATGCGCCCGGGGAGTTCTGGCTTCTACTTCGTAAGCTGGGAGGAAAGACCTGTTTCCTGGTTTTGTGGGGAAGGTTCAATACCGCTGAAGATGCGGAAAGGGCGCGACAGGGTCTCCCACGATATTTCCTTACCCAGAATCCTCCGGCAAGGGTTTTTCAACTGGCGGAGTATCACTGAATCGGTGCCCCGGAATCCCGGGAAGATTTTCCATGGTAAAAAAAAAGAAATTACTTGATGTTCAGGATGTAGCGAATCTGCTTCAGATCTCCGTGGTGAAAGTGCAACGCTGGATTCACCAGGGAAAAATTCCCTGCAAGTTTCAATCCGGCCGATTCTGTTTTCGTTTTCACGAATTGCTGGAATGGGCCCGCATGCATGATTTTCATGTGGATCTCAAGCAGGAAGAAAAACTCCTGGGACCTGTCGGCGGATCCCATCCACTGGCCAAAGCGGTGCAACGGGGCGGTGTTGTATTCGGTCTTGAGGGGAACGATACATATTGTGTATTGAAAGCGGCGGCTGAGCATGTACGGCTGGATCCCCCCACGGAGGCGGAACGGGTGCTGGAAGAGTTGCTGGCCCGCGAAGAGTTGGCGTCAACGGGAATCGGGCGTGGCGTGGCCATTCCCCATCCCCGACACATGCTCAAACTGGTTACGCGCCCTTCCCAGGTTCCAGTCTTTTTCTTGAAAGAACCGGTGGATTTTTCAGCGGTGGATGGAAGACCCGTGGACATCCTGTTTGTGATGTTCAGTCCGGATACTCCGACTCACCTGGAACTGCTATCCCGGCTGGGCTTCCTGTTGCGGGATGAGGCGTTCCCTGATGCACTGAGGGGGTGTAATACGGCTCAGGAAGTGGTGGCCTGCCTGGAGGCCGGAGAGGACCGAATCAGCGCGGATCACAGGTCGGGCGGAAAAAGATGAGTGCTGCCCTGCGCAATGCCATACGCAATCTGGATCAGCGAATTCAACTTGTGTTCATCGGACTGCTGGTCGGTGTGTTCAGTGGTTTTGCCGCCCTTGGATTGAACCTGGCGCTTGAATCGGCACATGGGGCGCTTTCCCGACTGGGAGGCGCCGGATTGTACCTTATTCTGCCCGCGGTGGGAATCGTCCTGACCGTGATTTTTCTGCGCTATCTGGTTCGGGATGCGTCCGGGCATGGTGTTCCTGAGGTTATTTTCAGTCTCAGTGCCCGGGGAGGACGGATGTCGAGGCGGACGGGATTTTCCCGCCTGGTGGCCAGCTTCCTGACCATCTCCTGCGGAGGTTCCGCCGGGCCCGAGGCGCCGGTGGTGATTTCCGGCGCGGCCATCGGCTCTGGTATCGCCGGATGGCTTCGCTCCAATGACCGCATCCGCATCGCGGCAACCGGGTCCGGCGCGGCCGCGGCCATTGCCGCCATTTTTAACGCGCCCGTGACCGGAATTATCTTTACCATGGAGGTGATCCTTGGCGAGTGGGCCCCGGTCATCATGCTGCCCGTGGCCATCGCTTCGGTGACCGGAACGGAAATCAGCCGCATGTTCCACGGGAACCAGATCCCTTTCCACCACCGGGTCCTTCAGGCCGGGCCCGCGGATATCCTGGCAGTGGCCGCCATGTCTCTTGTGGTGGCATTGTTTGTCCTGGTGTTTCTGCGGGCGTTGAAGTGGGGGGGGCGGATTCTCTCCACGAAAATTACCAGTCCCCTGGCCCGTGCCGCGGCGGGTGGCATACTGGTTGGTCTCGTGGTGTTTGTCTTCCCGGAAGTGCGTGGCGAGGGGTACCATGTGATTCGTTCCCTCCTGGATGGAGAGTTTTCCGGCGCGCTGATCCTGCTGCTCGCCCTGGTGATCATGAAAATCGTCGCGACTTCGGCGACCCTGGGTGCGGGCGGATCCGGTGGTGTCTTTGCCCCGTCCCTGGTCATCGGCGGATTGACGGGATTTCTCTTTCACGGGGTGATCGTCATGCTTTTTCCCGGCACGGTTTTCTCCGGCGCTCCACTTTTCATTCTTGCCGGAATGGCGGGAACACTGAGTGGCACCCTGGGCGCGCCCCTGACCGGGATTTTTCTCATTGTGGAAATCACCGGGGGATATGATGCCATTCTGCCACTGCTGGTGGTTTCCTTTCTCACCTCCACCCTGGTCCGACTGGTGGAGAAGCATTCCATCTACCAATATGAGCTGGCCGAGAAGGGGCTTCTGCTGCGACCGCGCACGGATGCCCGGATTCTCTCCGACATCCCCATGAAAGAACTCCTGGAGCGCAACCTGGTGCCTGTGCGCCCGGACATGCCTTTGTCCGATCTGGTTCCCCGGATTCAGCGTTCCGGGCGCAACCATTTCCCCGTGGAGGATCCCGGAAGCGGTCATTTCCTGGGCATGGTGAATTTCCGAGATATCAAGGAATTCATCTTTGATCCGGTAATGGCCCGCTCGGTCCTGGTGGAGGAGGTCATGCACAGGGATGGGCCCGTGGTGTCTCCGGAGGAAACGTTGCCGGAGGTATTGAAGCGATTCGATCGAACCGGCGCGTGGAGCCTTCCGGTGGTCAGTGAAGGCCGCTTCCTCGGCCTCATCTCCAAGTCCACCGTGCTGGACCACTACCGCAGCGAACTCAAAGCCCAGACCGAAATTTAACCGGAGGCCGGTCGCCTTTGATTATTCCGGTGTCAGTCCTTCCGCATTGATGGGAGGATTATCAGTCATCATG
>CAYVBC010000043.1:0-10835 GCA_964449545.1 uncultured Clostridia bacterium
CGCAGCTTGGATTCGGTATGCCGCTCTACACGCTTTTGTATATCGTATCCATCATCTTCTTCACCTATTTTTATGTTTCCATTATCTTTAATCCACAGGATGTGGCGGACAACCTCCAGAAGCATGGGGGATTCATCCCCGGAATACGAGCCGGAAAGAATACATCCGCATATATCGACAACGTTCTCTCGAAGTTAACCTTTGTGGGTGCCATCTATCTGGCACTGATCGCCCTGATTCCCGAGTTTATGATGACCGGATTTCACTTTCAGGCATTACCCTGGATCGGAGACTGGCTGGACCTGGTCATGCCGGACTTCATCAAGGAAGGCCTGGGCGTTCAGTTCTACTTTGGGGGTACATCAATCCTGATTGTGGTGGGTGTGGCCATGGATACGGTGCAGCAGATCGAAGCTCAACTGACCATGCGTAATTACGATTCCTTTTCACGCAAGGGCAGACTGAGGGGGAGACGGGGATGACGAGAATTATTCTATTCGGGGCGCCTGGATCCGGTAAAGGGACCCAGTCACGTCGAATTGAAACCCGGATGGGTTACCCGCAGATATCCACCGGCGATCTGATCCGCGCTGAAATCGCGGCGCAGACACCCCTGGGCCTGAAGGTCCGCCCCATCCTTGAAAGCGGGCAATATATTGATGATGCCATTATCGTGGAGATGGTCCGGGATCGGATCCAACGGGATGATGTGGTCGACGGGTATGTGATGGATGGATTCCCGCGAACATTGTCCCAGGCGATTGCGCTGAGCGAGATTCCCGCGGATCGAGAGGTGACGATTCATCTTGAAATTGATTCCGTGGAGACCTTGATCCAGCGCATTCTTTCACGCATAACCTGCGTGAAATGCGGGGCTGTATATAACCTGAAAGATCACCAGCCCGCAGTGGAAGGGAAGTGTGATGCGTGCGCGTCCCCGTTGAAACGGCGTGTGGATGATTCCGAGGCGGCAATCCGCGAGAGATTCAAGATTTATGAAGCCCAGACCCTGCCGATGCTCGATTACTATCGGAACAAGGGAACATTGCATCGTGTGGACGCAACCATGGACGCGGATCGGATCGCGATGGATATTGAGAGGATACTGAAGTGATCGTCCTAAAGACAAGCCAGGAGCTGAAACTTCTCCGCGAAGCCAACCGCATCATTGCCGTGATATTGGAAGAGATCGCACCGATGATTCGCCCGGGAGTCTCTACCCTGGATCTGGACAAGTGGGCGGAGCGACGGATCATTTCGCTGAACGCCCGCCCCGGATTCAAAGGGTACAATGGATTTCCCGCCACTTTATGTACTTCCATCAACGAGGAAGTGGTTCATGGGATCCCCTCCAGGGACAGAATCCTGGAGGAAGGGGATATCATCGGAGTGGATGTGGGGTCGATATTTGAAGGATATTACGGTGACGGCGCGAGGACCTATGCGGTGGGTGAGGTGTCCGAGGATGCCCGCCGACTGATGAGGGTGTGTGAAGAGTCTCTGGAACTGGGCGTGAAAGCCGCGGTTGTCGGCAACAGGGTGACGGATATATCCGTTGCGATTGACAGACATGTGCGCAAGCATGGATACGAGATCGTACGTGACCTCACAGGTCACGGGATTGGACGGGCCCTGCATGAGGAACCGCAGGTTCTGAACTATGATTCAGGAAGAAAAGGACCCAAATTGAAGGCAAATATGACATTATGTATTGAACCGATGATTACAAATGGGACGTACAGAGTTGAAACCCGGGAAGATGATTGGACCGTTGTGACCGCGGATCACAGCCTCTCCACGCATTACGAATATGCGGTGGCGATTACGGATAACGGCCCTGAAATCCTCACAAGGGTATAAGGTAGTTATGAGTGCGAAAGACAAAGACGTTATAGAGGTAAAGGGCGTGATCATTGAGACTCTGCCAAACGCAATGTTTCTGGTGGAACTGGATCAGAATCATCATCGGATCCTGGCGCATCCATCGGGAAAAATGCGAAAATACAATATCCGGATTCTCCCGGGAGATCGGATTCTGATGGAAATTTCGCCCTATGATATTACTCGTGGACGAATTATTTACCGGTACAAGTAGGAGGATGCCATGAAAGTCAGAGCATCAGTAAAAAAAATGTGCAATCATTGTAAAGTGATCAGGCGGAAAGGCGTGGTCCGGGTTATATGTAAGGACCCGAAACACAAACAGAGGCAGGGCTGAGAAATGACTCTCATATCCCTGAATCAATGCGACTGTTACTGCCGGATAAAGATAACCGAACAAGATGAGAGGAGGTAATCTTGGCTAGAATAGCAGGTGTGAATGTTCCAGATCAGAAAAGAGTTGAGATCGGCCTGACCTATATATTCGGGATTGGCCACTCAAAGTCCAAGGCCATCCTGAATGAAGTCAAGGTGGATTTGAACAAGAAGATCAAGGATCTCAATGCGGAGGAACTGTCTCGGATCCGTAAGCATATTGAAGATTCGGAAATGGTGGAAGGAGATCTCCGGAAGCAGGTCAATCAGAATATCAAGCGTCTGATGGACATCAACTGTTACCGGGGGCAAAGACACAAACGTGGCCTGCCCGTCAGGGGACAGAGGACCAAGACAAACGCCCGGACCCGCAAGGGGCCGCGTGGCTCAATGATTAAAAAAAGAAAATGATCATATTCAGAATAGGCGCTTTATTGGAGGCGAACCATGGCTAAGAAGCAGGTAAAACGGCGCACCAAAAAGAAGGAAAAGAAAGTCGTATCCCATGGAGTGCTGTATATTCACTCCACGTTCAATAACACCATTGTGACGGTCACCGACAATGACGGCAATGTATTGACCTGGTCTTCGGGTGGAGTAATCGGCTTCAAGGGATCTCGCAAGTCCACACCCTTCGCCGCGCAACTGGCTGCTGAAAAAGTGTTGAAAGAGGCCCAGAATTTCGGCATCAAAACACTGGATATCCGGGTTAAAGGCCCGGGTGGCGGACGGGAAAGCGCGCTGCGAACTGTGAGTGGAACGCCTTTTCGGGTGAAGTCCATCAAGGACATTACCCCGATCCCCCACAACGGTTGCCGTCCGAAAAAGAAGAGACGAGTGTAAGGAGAATAGAAAATGGGAAGATATACCGGTTCGCAATGCAGACTATGCAGGGCCGAGGGTACGAAGTTGTTTCTGAAGGGCAAAAGATGTCTTTCGGACAAATGCTCTCTGGAACGGCGTAATTACCCTCCCGGTCAACGTGGAGCCCGGATCTCATTCCGCAAGTCCAATTACAAGCTGCAGTTGCGTGAAAAGCAGAAGGTAAAGAGATTCTATGGAATCGGAGAGAAGCAATTTCGGAATTTTTTCAACAAGGCCGCAAAGAGGAAAGGCATCACGGGTGAGAACCTGCTTCAGTGGTTGGAACTTCGCCTGGATAATGTATTGTATCGCAGCAATATGGCTTATTCCCGTTCCCATGCAAGGCAGCTGATCCGTCATGGACATGTCAACGTGAACGGACGGAAAGTATCCATTCCTTCATACATCCTCAAGCTGAATGACATGGTATCATTTAAAGAAAAATCTTCGGAAAATGAAAATATCAAAGCTATGATGGAAGAGGTCAAGGGATTGGTGGATGTGCCGGCCTGGGTGATCATGGATCCGGAAAAAGCGACCAGCAAGATCAACAATCTACCCACGCGTGAAGATGTCTCCCTCGCGGTGGAAGAGCACCTGATCGTAGAATTGTATTCGAAATAAGGAGGAGAGCATGGAGTTCAACTATCAACGGCCTCGAAGGTTGGAAGTTGAGGAATTTACCGATATCTATGGCAGATTCGTCGCCGAACCATTTGAAAGAGGCTACGGGAACACCATCGGCATCGCACTCAGGCGGGTCATGTTGTCCCTTATTGAGGGTTCCGCCATCACGGCTGTCCGCATTGAAGGCGTGCTCCACGAATTCTCCATGATTCCCGGGATATATGAAGATGTTCTTAATATCATCTTGAACCTGAAAAGCGTTCCCTTTAAACTTAAAGTGGATGAGCCAAAGATTATCCATATTGAAAAAACCGGAGGAGGAGAGATCCTCTCCGGTGATATCATATCCGACGGTGACGTGGAAATTCTGGACAAGGACATTCACATTGCCTATCTTGAAGAAGGCAGTAAATTCCAGGCTGAGATCATGGTTCAGAAAGGTGTGGGCTTCAGCTTGGCCGAGCAGAATTATGATGAGAATCTTCCCGTTGATTTTATCCCCGTGGATTCAAACTTCAATCCCGTGGAGAAGGTGAAATACACCATCTCTCCCGCGCGGGTTGGAAAACGCACGGATTTTGAGAAACTGACGCTCGAAGTCTGGACGGATGGATCCATAAGCCCGAAAAAAGCCGTTTCCCATGCAGGAAAAATTCTTCGCGATCACCTGGCCATCTTCCTGGATTCTCCGGACGAAACACAACTGGGTGGTTCCGCCGAACCTGAAGCCGGTGTGGTGATTGAGAAAAGAACCGAAGTTCTGGAGAAAAGCGTGGAGTCCATGGGCTTGTCCGTTCGTGCCCTCAAATGTCTCAAACGTTTGGGAGTGGATTTTATTTATGAGCTCATTGAGAAAACGGAGCATGAGCTGCTCAACTCCAAGAATTTCGGGAAAAAATCCCTGGAAGAAATTCTGAGTAAATTGGTGGAGTTCGAATTG
Source organism: uncultured Clostridia bacterium (assembly GCA_964449545.1). Classification (GTDB taxonomy): domain Bacteria; phylum Acidobacteriota; class Aminicenantia; order UBA2199; family UBA2199; genus UBA876. Next base: position 4,688 of record CAYVBC010000043.1, read on the forward strand.
GCACTGGGTCAGAAACTGCCCGATGCTCTCAAGGCGGAGTTGGATGAGCGATTGAAATCAGCGGTGGGCTCTTCCGAAGAAGCCGAACTAGAGGCCTAGGCCTTTACTTGAGTGGACGACATGATTGTCGTAAATCCCGTGTTGGATTGCGGGATATACCGGGTTGAACCCGGAGAATAATCTGCAAGTGATAGAGGAGTGAATGATGAGGCATTTGAAAGGCGGTTTCAAACTAGGACGTACTCCCGCCCATAGAAAGGCATTGTTGCGCAACCTGACGCAAAGCCTGATTGAACGCAACAGGATAGAGACCACCCTGGCAAAGGCGAAAGCGGTTCGTCCCATCGTTGAAAAGATGGTGACATGTGGAAAAACCGGAACCCTGGCCGCCAAGCGCAGGGCCATGGCGTATCTGTATAAACGGGATGCGGTTCACCGGCTGTTCAATGAAGTGGCACCCCGATTCATGGATCGACCGGGTGGATATACCCGGATTCTTCGCAAAGGCTTTCGTAAGGGAGATGGCGCGGAGATGGCGATCATCGAATTTGTGGATTTTCAGTTCGAAGTCAAACAGAAGAAAACAAAGGATAAAGGAAAGGCCAAGAAGTAGGCGGGCATAGCTCAATGGTAGAGCGCAAGCTTCCCAAGCTTGAGGTTGCGGGTTCGATCCCCGTTGCCCGCTTTTCTTATCCTTCAAGGTGATCCATGGCTGTATTCAAGCGCAAAAGTGAAAGAGAGATTCCGGAAGAACCGATTTCTTCCGTGACCGCTCGAATTCCGGAGCGAAAAGGACCCTCGATATTCTGCCGGGGTTTGAAGGTGAAGGGTCGGATCAAGGGCGGCGAAGAGGTTCGTATCAATGGCAATGTGTCCGGAAACCTGAATATCAAGGGAGCCGTGATTGTCGAACCGGATGGCCATGTTAAGGCTGACATTCATGCCGAAGAGGTGATTGTCCGCGGAAAGGTGACTGGAAACTTGAGTTGCGCCAAGGCGACCATCGAACCGGGTGGTGAGTTAACGGGGGATGTGGATTCTCCGCGAATGATGCTCGCGGATGGCGCGGTGTTCAAGGGAAAGATTGACATGGCGCCCAGGGACAAAGAGTCCGAAAAGGGGAAAACTTCCCATTCCGCCTCGACTCCCAAACGCGGCTGACCGGATCTCATGTCGCGTTGGTTCCTGCTGCAAGAAGAGAAGCCGTTACCGGCCGCGGTCAACATGGCCCGGGACGAGTTCCTGTTTGAGTGGTGCCGGAACAGAGATGTCGGAATCCTGAGGATTTACGCCTGGGAACAGGCATCATTCTCCATCGGTGTATCTCAGAAGGTAAATCGGGCTGTAAACCTGGACCTGGTGAGAGAAGAGGGGCACCCTCTGGTCAGAAGAGTGACTGGGGGGAAAACCGTCCTTCATGATGATGAGCTCACATACGCGGTGATCTCATCGGAAGATATATTTCATCGCAAAAACGACCTGCTGCAATCCTACAGACTGATCGCTGGAATACTGGTGGAGATGTTCCTGAAAGTCGATATTCCTGCGGAATTGTCAACTCAGCGTAATGCCACCCTGGCTCGCAGCAACCATCCCTGTTTTTCATTTCCAACTCCCAACGAAATCGAAATCAAGGGGCTGAAAATTGTGGGCTCCGCGCAGAAAAGAAACACTTCCGCTCTGCTTCAGCATGGATCCATTCCCTTTTCCATGAACTATGAGTTGTATGCCCGCGCGACCCGTATGCGCGCGGACCGGATCCGTGAACATATGACCACGGTACGGGATATTTCGCCCTCAGTCACTCGCGAGGACCTGTCCCGTGCGCTGGTATCCGCCTTTCAGGATTTTACCGGTCAGCCATTCGAGGAGTATGATATTGGCTCTCAAGATCAACAGGTTATTCAGGATCTCGTGGGGAAATACGATTCCATGGATTGGAATCTTTCTCATTAGCCTGGTTTCCTTCGTTCATCCAATGGATCTTCACGCGGAGGAATCCGTGTATGTTCAGTTTCACGGAGAAAATGTTTTCCAGGGTGTGAATCCGGATGAGTGGAAGAAGATCGGTGTGGATCATCTGGTTGTGAGGGTATTCCGAAACCAATCTCCCAGAGGCGGATTGCTTTTTCGAAATACCGGGTTCCGCGTTATACGCCCGGACTTGAAGCCTTTCCTGGACGCTGTTTCCCCCCAGGGCCCTCATATATGGGCGTGGATGATTTCCCGACGTTTCGACTGGATCCGGGAAGGACGCCTGCTGGACCGGGAATATCGACTGGGAGCGCGCCACCAGGTTTCAAAGCTGGACCTGTTCAATCCGGAGTCCATGGAGCGGCTTATCGCTGTGTATCGTGAATTGTCCCGCCTCAAGCCCGGTGGAATCCTGATCCAGGATGATCTTGTAATCCGCTCCAGGGAGGGAATGTCAAACTGGGGCCTGGCCCGCTTCGCACGGGTTACGGGCCGCACCGCGGATCCGGATGAGATGCTGAATACGCAATCTCCCGCCCACGAAAAATGGGTGGAGATCAAGTCTCAACAGGTGACTTCCGTTCTATCCCGAATTGTTCGGGCATGCGAGCAGGCAAATCCAGGTACTCTGGTGGGCGTGAACGTGTATTATGAATCTCCGCTGTTTCCGAGGAAATCGGTCAACTGGTATGGTCACAACCTGAGGTTACTGACCGAAACCGGTGTGCAACGGATTTTTCTGATGGCCTATCACAGACAGATGAAACGTGAGTTGAAACTCAACTCGGCCGCGACCCGGGGAATGTTTTCCAGGATGGTGAACAGCGCGAAGGAGATCTGCGGCGATCGACTTGTGGTCAAGATTCAGGTTCGTGACTGGGGCACCGGAGAATGGTTGCCTGACAAAGAGGTTGATGAGTTGTTCCGGCTGATCCCAACTGGAATTGCCGGAATCTGCCTGACCCCGGTAAAGCCCGGAGACCTTTTCCGGATCCGGAATCTGGTCAACCGCTTCCGCCGCATCCACCACTCCAATGTGGAAGAAAATTCAAGAGGAAATTCATGATAATCCCCGTAACGATTGGAAGGTGGCTGTTTAAGTATCGATCCCTGACGCCGCTGCCAATGATTCTGTTCATCCTGTTCTTTTTTCCACCGAGCCAATATGGAGACTGGCAATTTCCATTAACCGCCTTGGCGCTGGTGGTCTCCTTTTCCGGGGAGTGGATCCGTGTGATATCCGTGGGGTACGCGCATCATGGCACATCCGGTCGGGAGTCTTTCCTGCGAGCCGATGCGCTCAATCAAACCGGCGCCTACTCCATGGTTCGAAATCCTCTCTACCTGGGCAACATTTTCATGCACTCCGGGCTGCTGCTGTTCTGGGGAAATCCATACGCGCTGGTTCTGATGATTGTTTTTCTTCTTATCCAGTACACCCTGATCGTTTTGGGAGAGGAAGCCTACCTGGTCGAGCAGCATGGAGGGAAATACACGGAGTACACGGACCGTGTGAATCGTTTTCTTCCCTGCTTTCGCCAATATGTTTCCCCCGAAGTGTCATTCAACTGGCGGAAAGTGGTATTAAAGGAGAATGATTCTCTGTTCAACATGATGGTCATGTTCCTCCTCCTGATGGCCCTGCGTGAAAAACACTTCTTCGGGAGCGTCATGCATGGGACTTATTTGCTCATAAGCGGAGGCGTGCTTCTGCTTCTGTACGTGATGGTCAAGATATGGAAAAAAAGCACGCCGATCAATGGTTGAGACGCTGACACACAGATTACTTTTGACTTTCCGTGGCGACTGATTTACCATATATTTTCAACATAACAGTTTATCCGGCGTAACCGGGGGGATTGAGAAGAGGATGGCGAGGAAAATCCGAACATTTGCTCTTTCAGATGTCGGCCTTGTGCGCACCAACAATGAAGATGAATTTTTAATTCATCGTCATCGGGGAATGACCTTTCTGGCCGTTGCGGATGGCATGGGCGGAGCCGCTGGAGGAGAGGTGGCCAGCCGTCTGGCAGTGGAAACCATTCGGGAACTGGTACGAAAAAGTGAAAAGTCCGAACCTGTACAGGATCTTATCTTTGAATGCATTCTCTCCGCGCATCAACGGATCCGGCGCAGGGGGAAAACGAATTTCGGTCAGATCAATATGGGAACCACGCTGACCATGATCGTGATTCGGAAAAATCTCGAGAGTTCAGATACATTTGATGTTTTCCTGGGTCACGTGGGGGACAGCCGTTTCTATCTGATGGAGCGGGGGGGGATGCGGCAGGTCAGTCGGGATCATAGTATGAAACAGTATATGCTGGATATGGGGATCCTGAAGTCTCACGATAAAATGGCTTCCCGATATAAAAACGTCATATACAGATCCCTGGGTGGTTCCGCTGATGTGGAAATTGATCCGGTGAAACAACTGGTCGTTCCCGGGGGATCCGTTGCCCTGTTATGCACAGACGGATTGTCCAATTACGTGAGCGATAAAGAGATGGCAAAGATCGTGGGAGATGGCGGTCATCTGAAGCACAGCGCCCGGGAACTGGTGGAACTGGCAAAGAGTCGGGGTGGCGGAGACAATGTGACCGTGGTCCTGGCCGCATGTGGGCATGGGGAGGAAAGAAAAGGGATATGGTCTCGAATCGTTCAGGCGCTTCGATCCTTTCCTCTCTGATTCAGCTTCTTACGGGGAGATCTCTCCCCGGGGCTTCACTTCCCTTCGATTACAGACCCGACATCGGTCTGAACATTGATGCAACCATTTCCCCGCAATCCGGATCTTTTTCAAAAAGGGTTACAGCCCTTTGGATATCGGGATGAAGACGGGCTATGGTCAGATCCCTGAGATGGAATCGGGCCAGAATGGAACCGGGCCAGATGGGAAGCAGGCCGTGACAGTTGAGGATCACCAGAGACCAGGCGGTCACGGAATCGTTTCCCGATGGATCGGATGGGGGAGGAAGCCGATGCATCAGAAAATCAAAAAATTTCCGCTCCCGTGGCGTTAATTCCGTGCCTTTCAATTGGTGTTTTCCAAAATAAACAATTCGGCTTATCACGGCCAGCATTCTGCGGACCCATCTGCGTCGGCGAAGAAAAATGGGCGGATGCCCCGGAATGGGGGCGAAAATCTGACGAATGGGCACTCCGGCCCGGGTGAGCAGATTAACCTGGCGGGTGGAAAGGAGGAGAAACGTTTCCCCATCCGGTGGTGAAAATGAGCTTTTCTGATGAGTGAATCGAAACGGAAGGGGTGCGGTAACGGCTTTCTTTTTCAATTGAGCTACGCTGAGCGGGTGATTTTTCAATGAGGATTGAAATAGAGGGACGTGCTGGAAAAGGGCGTAGCTTCCGGTAAACCCCTGATACAGGAAAAACAGCTCCTCAATCCGTTGCCTGTGCGTATGGGGATGGCGGAAAAATTCCCGGGCGGCGATCTGGTACAACTGGCGGGCCACCGGGATCCATTGTTGGCTGAAGTTGTCTCCGGGAGGAAGAGGCGTTTCCACCTGGAGATCAAAGATAAAACCTCCCTGGGGAGGGAGTGACAACTCCTCCCAGGGAATCCCACGATCCGTCAGGACCAGGCGACAGGTTTCTCCGGATTCCGGAAGAGCGATTTCAATGGTTCCGGAAAAAGGCGGTAACCTGAATTGACGGGATAAAAAGACATTCTTCAGAACGGATCGATGTCTGACGGGCAGATCGTTGATTGAAATGCCGGCATGAGCCGATGTGGTTGCGGAGCGAACCGCGGGCAAAAGGGAGAGAAGATTCTGTTGGTTTGTGGTGATGACAATCCGGTTTTGGGTCGAACCCGGAGAGAAACCGGATGGGGCAATCGACATATCCCCGCCCGGCTCAAAGGCGTAGCAAATGCCTTCCTCCTCATTTTTTCGAATATAAAACGCCATGGATTCGGGTTGCATGGCGAGAAGTGAGATCCATCCGAGTCCTGGAGGATCCATCAGATCATGAATAATGCGTTCACGGGAGTCGTCCGGAAGATTGGTGCGGCTCAGGTCGCTGATCCGACCCGGGAGTGTTTCTTCCAAGGGAGGGGCGTCATCTTCCAGCTCCAGACGGTTTGTTTCCAATCGCAAAGCCACATGGCCGGCCCCCCTTTTAATGGCGGAACGAATCAGATCCAGAATGAATC
>CAYVBC010000044.1:0-10822 GCA_964449545.1 uncultured Clostridia bacterium
CGATTCCGGTACGCACGTATTCCAGCCCGTCGGCCAGGGTATAGGCCATCTCCAGATCCGCGGTGGCGCCCGCCTCCTGCATATGATAACCCGAGATGCTGATACTGTTGAAGCGGGGCATATTGCGGGAGGCGTAGCGGAAAATGTCCGCGATAATCCGCATGGATGTTTCCGGCGGATATATATAGGTATTACGGACCATGTACTCCTTGAGGATGTCGTTCTGAATGGTTCCGGCCAACTGTTCCGCAGCCACGCCCTGCTCTTCGGCGGCCACGATGTAGAAAGCCATGATCGGCAGCACCGCGCCGTTCATGGTCATGGAGACCGACATCTGGTCCAGGGGAATCCGGTCAAAAAGGATCTTCATGTCTTCCACGGAATCAATGGCCACCCCGGCCTTGCCTACATCTCCCTCCACCCGGGGATGGTCGGAATCGTACCCACGATGGGTCGCCAGGTCAAAGGCCACGGACAACCCCTTCTGCCCGGCCGCCAGGTTGCGGCGGTAGAAGGCGTTGCTCTCTTCGGCCGTTGAAAAACCGGCATATTGACGAACCGTCCAGGGACGCTGCACGTACATGGACGCGTAGGGCCCTCTCAGGTATGGAGGAATGCCCGCCAGATAGGAAAGGTGGTCGCAGTCCCGGAGATCTTCTCTGTGATACAGGGGTTTGCAGTCAATCTGCTCCATGGTGCGCCACACGAACTCTTCCGGAGTGGTTCCGGTCTCCGTCTGGAACTGGTCCGCCCAGCTTTCTTCCGTACCGGGAGCAAACGAAGCGTTCAAGTCTACCTGTGAAAAATCCGGTCTCTTCATTTTCAGATCACTCCTGTTTTCTGCTGGATTCGGAGCAGGACATCGCGCGCGTTGGCCCGCAGGTGGATAAACTCATCCACGCCGTCCCGACGCAACGCGTCCACATGGTCTTTGGGATACCCGGCCAGTACAACAACCATATCCGGGCGTTTCACGCGGATGGCGGTCACCAGTGGCCCGGTCAAGTCCGGATAGGTGTCATCCGAGGAGCACAGAACCACCACGGGAGCGCCGGATTCCAGCACTGCCCCGGCGGCATCTTCAGGGGAGTCAAAACCTCCTGGAGATTCCACCTCAAACCCGGCCACTTCAAAAAATCCCCGGGAAAATTCGGCCCGGGCCTTATGCTGTGACGCGGGCCCCATATTGGCCAGGAAAACCTTCGGACGATGGCCCGTACGCTCCAGGAAAGCTTCACTGCTGTCCCGCAGCATTTCAAAATCCTCGGCGGCCCTGAGGGGGAACAGGGGATCCTGCCGGGGTGTTTCATCCACACCACTCCGCAAACCGGAAATCACCTCCCCGGTGGAAGCGCCGGAGATCAACGCAAGGGCGCCTGCGCGAATCCGTTCTTCCGGTGACAAGGCTCCCAGAAGATCCAGCGTTTTCCGGACTTCAGGTTCATTCCGGTTTTCTTTTTGCACCTTCAGGCGATCCACGGCCTCGGATCCATCCCCGGATTCCGGCTTGAACTGGTCCGGTTTCTTCTCCAGAATATTGGCATACTGATTGGTTCCCACCAGCACGGTCCGCCGGGTGGCCACATCGACCCTGCGCCGGGCATTCACTTCCCGAACCTTCCGCTGGACAAATCCATCCGCCACCGCCCGGGTCATGCCGCCCCGGGATTCCACTTCCAGGAAAACCTCCCAGGCGGCCAGGGCCATTTCATGGCTGAGGCGCTCCACGTAATAGGCGCCTCCCGCGGGATCAATGATATTGCGGAAATGGCTTTCCGCATCCAGGATGATCTGGGTATTGCGCGCCAGGTGCCTGGAAAATGCGTCCGGGGTGCGAAAAGATTCATCAAAGCTCGCGGCGTGGATACTGTCCGCCCCACCCATCACCGCGGAGAAAACCCCGGTTGCGGTACGCAGTAGATTCACGTGGGCATCATAACGGGTCTGGTGATAACGGGAGGTACGGGCATGAATGCGGATCCGACGATCATCCCCGGTTCCGCCGAAGGCCTCCACCATACGGCTCCACAGGATGCGGGCCGCGCGTAACTTGGCAATTTCCATGAAAAAATGGGTGCCAATGCCGAAGGTAAAACGAAATCGGCACGCGGACCGGCTGATGGGGATGTCGTTTTCCCCCAGAGCCGCCAGGTACTCCGCCGCCGTTGCCAGGACCAGTCCCAGTTCGGTCACGGCATCGGCGCCGGCCTCATGATAGACCAAGCCACCGGCCCCGACTACCTGGATTCCAGGTGCACGATCACCGGCCCATCGCACCATGGAAATGAGTTCTTCCCGGGCCCTTTCCGCATCCATGGGCAGGTACCCCTCCCGGGCCCACTGACCCAGGGGGTCGGTGTCGATACTGCCAGCGAGGGTGTTGAGGTCGCGTCCGGTACGCTCGGCCACGCCTTCCAGCAGCATGGCCACACTCAAACCCGAAGCACCGGCATTGAAATGGAGAGGGCAGGCCGCCCAATCCACGTCCGCCAGCAGGTCGGCCATCTCCTCCACACCGGTCAGGTGCAGGGCATGAGAATCGTCGTTCCGGGGATCTTCCCCGTTCCGGAAGGTTTGCGAAAGATCCACGGTGACCGCGGTCTGACCCCGGGTCAACGCTTCCCGGAGAGCGATGTTGGCTGACTTCGGGTCCGTCTCCACGGTTTCCTGGGCAATTTCCCAGCCGCACCGGAGGTTTCCCGCGGCCGCGCCACTCCGGGAGCGGGTGCCATACCCCGGGTACTCCCGCATGTGAGGAAGATTCCGGATATCCTCGTCCATATACAGGGGTTGGATATCGATTCCTTCCGGGGTTTTGGTGACCAATCGCCGCTCAAAAAGAGCTCCCTTCAGACCGGCTTCAGCCGCGGCTTTCCACTCCGCATGGGAATGGGGAGGAAAGAGTTTTTTCAAATCAGGGGATTTCCCCAGTTGCACATGGTTTCCAGCTTGTTTTTGTTTCGACATGACCCAAGGCTCCTGTTCGCTTCCGGTTCCGTTATTGAACCGGTATTATACTCCAGGCAAGGGGGAAACTCAACCGGGAGTGCGCTTTACAACCAGCGGTCCCGCCAGAGATTGAACTGGATCAGGGCCCAGAGTCGATGGGAATGGTTCTGCTTCCGGGCCAGATGCTCATCGATCATGCGACGCACTTCCCGAACCTCAAAAAGACCCGATTCCCGCAGGCGCCGTTCCGACAGGTACTCTTCCATCAATTCCCGCAGATCCGTCTGCAACCAGTTCTTGATGGGGATGGAGAATCCCTCCTTGCGGCGATGAATGACTCCGGAAGGGAGGATTCCCTCCATGGATTGTTTGAAAAACCACTTGGTCACGGATCCCCTGACTTTCCAGCTTGAAGGCAACGAAAATGCCAATTCCACCAGGCGGTGGTCCAGGAGGGGCACCCGGGCCTCCAGGGAGTTGGCCATGCTCATCCGGTCTACCTTGACCAGGATATTATCCACCAGGTAGGTCTTCAAATCCAGGTAAAGATCCCGGTTGATCCCGCTGAACCGGGCGCTACGTTCAAAGTGATGAGAAAATGGCGGGCGTCGGTTCAATGGCTCCAGGAATCGGGGCTGCATGAAATCCGGTGAGTACAGGCGGGACTTGGCCGTATCGGACAGAAAACGCATCCAGCGGAAATGACGTTGCCGCCAGTCTCCCTCAAGTCCCTCACTGAAGCGCTTGACGCGGTTTACCATGCCCTTCTTCTTATCCGATGGAGGAAAAAGGTCTGTGGCATGCGCCATGAGGCGGTGAAACGGGCGCAGGGGAAGCAGGTCCAGTGGGGCGGCCATTTTCTGCGCGATGTAGTGTTCATATCCCCCGAAAATTTCATCTCCTCCGTCTCCGGACAACACGACGGTCACCTTCTCCCGGGCGGTTCGCGAAACCAGGTAGGTGGGAAAATTGGAGAAATCTCCCAGGGGTTCATCCATCATGTCCGCCAGGCTCAATACCAGTTCATTAATGTCCGGACTCAGCTTCCGCGTATGGTGGCAGGTGCCGAAGGCTTCCGACACCAGTTGGGACCAGGGCAGTTCACTGTAGGATTTCTCTTCAAAGCCGATGGAAAACGTCTGCACCGGTTCCGTTGTATGACGACTCATCATGGCGACAATGGCACTGGAATCCACGCCTCCGGACAGAAAGGCGCCCAGGGGCACATCCGAGATCAGCCTTCTCCGCACCGCATCTTCAAAGAGCTCCAGAAAACGTTCCTTCTGTTGCTGCAGATCCGGGGAGGCGGCGGGTTGCACATCCACATCCCAGTAGGGCTTCACATCCAGTCGCTCTTTCTCAAAAACCAATGTATGGCCCGCGGGCAACTTACAGATGTCTTGAAATATGGAGTGGGGAGCGGGAATGTACTCCAGGGTCAGAAAGTGATCCAGGGCATCGGGGTCAAGGCGTCGCGGCACTCCGGGGTATTCCAGGATGGTTTTTATTTCCGAACCGAATACCAGGTTGTTTCCGCCACGATCATGCCAGTAGTACAGGGGTTTGATTCCCAGAGGATCGCGGGCCAGGATCAGCAATTCCCTGCGTGAGTCATAAATGGCCAGGCTGAACATGCCGATCAGGTCTTTCACAAAATCAATTCCCCGGGTCTCATATAGGTTAACAAGGACTTCCGTATCCGTACGGGTTCGAAAGGTGATCCCTTCCGCTTCCAGCTCCCGTTTCAATTCGGGAAAGTTGTACACCTCACCATTGTAGGTGATCCAGCACTTACCGGAATGCGAAGAGAGGGGCTGGTGTCCGGTTTTCAGGTCAATGATGCTGAGACGCCGGGCGGCCAGACCGACGGTTCCTGTCCAGTGAAATCCATCTTCATCCGGACCCCGATGCACAATCCGGCTGTTCATGCGCCGCAGGTCTTCGATTCCGGCCAGGGGTTGATTCTGAAAAAAACCGCAGATGCCACACATGTCAGTTACCGTTCGAACCCGATGTGAACCTGAACCCCCAGATTCCGTCTGTCTTCCAGGCTGGAGTTGGAAAAGAACGGGCAATATTCACTGTGGCTGCGTACCCGGAAATAGTAAATCCAGCGATGTTTCATGGACAGGCCCCGGATACCAAACCGCCGGCAATCCACATTCAAAACAAATTCCTGGTTGGGCTTCAATTTCAGCTCCTTGCGAAAATGCTCGACCTGAAAGGTGACCCGGTTTTCCCGGGGAGTATTTTTGAATTTCACACGAAATGTTCGAACAGGGCCGGGAATCGCGGCAAACAGCTCCGCCGCCTTTTTGCCATGGGTCCAGAATGAATTTTCTTCCAGCGGCCAGAAGTTGTCATTGAGAAAATGAACCGTATACTTTTTCTGGTCGTCTCGAACCAGGCGGCCGAAGGCGCGCGGGTTCTCATTGGTCTGTAATACCTGGTACTGGGTTTTTTCCGGCGGAAAGAATCGGATGGGGAATGAGAGTCCGGTGCTGCGTGCATAGGTGGAATGATGGACCGCGTCCATGTGCACTCCGGGCAGAAAAATCAATGCCACCAGCAGGGGGATCCAATTCAATCGGAGGTTTCGGTCCCGGTATCCCAGGAAAAAAAAGAAGGGCAACATGCTCAGAAAGTAACGATTCCCCACGGATCCACTTCCCCCGAAATAATTATCCGGAGTCACAATGATAAAGAACAGGATCCCGATAAAAATGGCGGCCAGGATCCACCAATCCTCCCTGGATCGACGCTGAAAAAAGAAAAGAATCAACACAAATAGTGCGGGAAAGGCATAGATCAACATGCCCGTAAAACGCCCGAAAATAAAATAGAAGAGGTTCAACCCAACAATTTCGGGAGAAATGAAAAAACGATCCCAGTAATTGTCCGACGACATCTTGAATCCGTTTTCAAAACGGTATTCCGGCTTTTCATAGGGATAATGGCTGTAGAAAGTACGCCGTTCTCCACCCATGAAGTTGATGTCACCGGTCTGGGCGTATAGAAATACGAGCAACAGGGAACAGACGAGTACGGTCAGCAATGAGAGAATGAGGAACTTTTTCCACTCCCTTCTGAACAGGAGAAGCAGAAACAGAATGGCGATGGGAAGGACCATGTTGGGCTTCGAAAATGCCGCCAGGCTGAAAAATATCCCGGACAGGTAAAACCAGCCGGAACGACGGAAAGGATAGAAAAAGAAGAACATGCCGGCAAAGACAACAAAAAAATTAAACAGGTCCGCGGTAATCCACCATATATAGATGGGCACCACGGAAGCCAGGGTGAATATCAGGCTGAAACCCAGGCTGCGCTTTTCATTATGGTGTTTCCTCAGAATCAGAAAGCCCATCCAGATACACAACAGGATCATCAACCCGTTGAAGAGAAGTATGCCGCTTTGTCCGAAGACACGGAAAAACGGGGCCGCCACCAGGGGATAGGCGAAGGACTTCGCATAATACAACTTCCCGTCTTCCCCCCGTTTGAGAAACAATCCCAATGGGCCGGTATGGAAGTGGCTGCGGATTCTCAGGATATCCTTACGGGTGTACTCAAGGTCGGCATCGTGTGCCAGGCTCTGAATGATGGAGAAATAGGAGGATTCGTCCGAAAGGAATCCCCGGCGTTTCGACAATTGGGTAGAGAAGGCAAACGCCACCACGAAGATGAAGGCAAAAATAAAAAAGCTGCGAGTGGATTTGGTCACAAAAACCAGTTGGACTGAGAGCTTCTCTCCGCCGGTACAGGCCGCCGGAGAGAGCCCGGATCAGTGCCTTTTGTCAGAAGCTGTTTACAGCTTCGTTTTCATCGTTGAACGTCTCAAAGACCGTAATCAACTTGGTCACGGAAAGCAGATCTTGAACCTTGTTTGTGAGGTTGAGGATTTTAACCATGCCGCCCTTGTTTTTCACCGAAGTATAGGAACGAACCACTTCACCCAAACCGGTGGAATCGAGGTAGGGAACATCCTTGAAATTGAACAGGATCTTGGTTTCATTCTCATTCACGGCCATGTTGACGGTTTCCCTGAGGACGTCAATGCCTTCTCCGGCAAGTATTTTACCTTTCAGGTCGAAAATTGCGACATCGCCTACTTTTCTCTTTTCAATCTTCATGGTGTCTCTCCTTTACTGACGAAATAACCGCGGCTAAAATATAGCATATGCCGAATCTCATTTCAATCCGCTCCGGGAGGGAATCCCCCCCCCCGGAGCGATGATGACAGGATCAGTCCTGTTCACCTGTTTCCATCTTCTTCTGTGCGGCTTTCTCCTGAAGTTTCTTCAACAACTCATCGGAAAGCGTAAATGAAAGCATGATATGGTCGGCTGCCGCGGTCAGATTCATATTGCTGACCAGTTCCGCTACTTCCGGTCCGGCCATGGCGCCCATTCCCTTCAGGCCATTGAGCATGGTGACCATATTTTTATTGGCTGCCTCATCCTTTGAAATCATCTTGATTTCGCCCTTCCACGCAGCGGCCGCATGGTCAATGGTGCCAAAAACCATTTCCGCCTTGGAGAGGTCCATCTTGAAAGGGCCACCCTGCTGGCCGGCGGCTTTCATTTTTTCAGGAAAATCAAACACAAAAGTCATCACCGCACCCGGGTCCATTTTGTCCAGATAGACTTTCTTGGCGGCATTCTTCAGGATACTGTCACCCTCTCCCTTGAAAAGGTCAATCACACGTTTGACCTGGGGATGCCGACCGGCGGTAATGATTGAATCGGACAGGAATGAAAAACCAACCTCTTTGCCGTCATCATCCTTGGCCATGAACAGTTCCTGGCCCTTGTAATCGGCGGAGGTGACTTCCTTGCCTTCCTTCTTGATGATTTCCAGGATCTTCTGCCGATCCATGGTGATCTTTCCCACAATTACGAATTCGGCGTCATCACCCGCATTCTGGAAATCTCCGAAAAGTCCGAATGCCACGGCATGCAGATCCTTGCGCAGGTCGATCCCGGTCTTTTTGACAAAATCCTCATAGCTCTTGAACGCCTTGCCTTCGGATTCGGTCTCTTTCTTTTCCAGATCAGCGACCATCTTATCGAAAAATTCCAGTTTACGGATCTTTTCAAAATTCATGGTCACGACACCCGCCGCATCGGCGGGAATCATGGTGAGCAGGCTCGCTTCACTCCCAGCCGCTTTATCCCCGCCACCACAGGCGGTAAACGATACAACGGCAACAAGCAGTACAACAAATGTTAAAATTGTGCGGATTTTATTCATTTCTCCTCCTGATAATGAATCACCAACCCAAAGGGTAGCCTCAGTGCGTAAAAAAATCAATAGAAAAAGCGTAAATTATCAGGCCTGTTCGCGATTTCTAACTCCTTTCATCGGTTGACATCCCACCTTCAAGGGCCTAAAATACCCGGATGAAAGGATCCATCGCAGCCGTGGTTCTGGCGGCGGGAAAATCCCGTCGCATGCTCTCCTCAACCAGCAAGATCACCCACCGGATTCTGGGTCGTCCCCTGATCGCGTATCTCCTTGACAGCCTGGCAAAAAGCGGCATCCCCGCGGAAAACACCGTACTGGTATGCGGAGAGAACCTGGAAGAGGTTCAATCCGTGGTCTCAGATCGACCGGTCCGATTCGTCGTCCAGAAAGAACAGCTGGGAACCGCTCATGCGCTTCTCCGTGCTGAGGATTACGTGGGGAATTTTGCCGGAAATCTTCTGGTCACCGTGGGAGACAATCCCTACATTACTCCGGGTGAGATCCACCGGCTACTTCACCATTCCGTTGAACACTCCGGGCCCTGTACGTTTCTCTCAGCCGTGTTTCCACACCGCCCCCCTCCCTATGGGCGTGTCCTGCGCACCCGGGAAGGGGATGTTGAAAAAGTCGTGGAAGAGCTGGATGCCTCGGAAGAGGAACTGAATATCCGTGAAGTCAATTCTTCCATTTACCTTTTTCACACTCCCACCGTCTTTCCCCTGCTTTCCGAAATCACGAATCATAACCGCAAAGGAGAGTACTACCTCACGGATATCATATCCATTCTGCGATCCCGGGGAAATCCGGTTCACGCCGTCCGTGCCGCGGACCACCGGGTGGCCATCGGAATCAACAACCGATGGGAGCTCCAGGAAGCGGAACATGAGTTCAACCTTCGAAATCTGAAACGGCTGGCACTGGAAAAGGGAGTAACGATTCTCAATCCGGAATCAACCACCGTGGAATTCGATGTGGAGATCGGACAGGACACAATCATCTACCCATCCACATACATCGGCGCCGGGACCCGGATCGGCCGAAACTGCCGCATCGGCCCCTTTGCATATCTTCGTGACACTCGAATCCCGGACCATTCGAACATCTCCTTCACCCGTCTCCATAATGGCGGGCAATCCGGGCCATGACCATAACCAGCACCGCTCCCGGGCGAATCTGCCTGTTTGGCGAGCACCAGGACTACCTTGGATTTCCCGTCATTACCGCGGCCATTGACCGCTGCATATCAATTCGTGGTGAAGTGGGGGGCAGACCGGAAGCCCGGATTGACCTTCCGGACATCAATTCGAGCCAGACGTTCCCGCTGCCTCCCCGCAAGTACACCCAACCCCGCGACTATTTGCGCAGTTGCGCCCGGGTTCTGTCCGGGAAAGGATTGCTGGCTCCCATCGGCATCCGCGCAACAGTGAGCGGAAATATTCCGATCCAGGCGGGAACATCCTCATCTTCCGCGCTGGTTGTGGCCTGGACCGCCTTTCTATTGAGCTGCAGCGCAACGGGCCGATCCCTGCTGAATCACCCGCTCGAGATTGCGGAGCTTGCCTTTCAGGCCGAAGTGGTTGAATTCGGCGAAAGCGGTGGGCGTATGGATCAATTTGCTTCCGCTTGCGGGGGAACCGTATACCTGGATTTTCATGATGAAACCATCTGTGAATCACTTCCTCCCTGTATGCGGGATTTCATCCTCGCGGATTCACTCCAGCCCAAGGACACGCCCCGAACCCTGAAACGTTTGAACCAGGGGCAGAGTGAAGCCCTGAAACAGCTGATGAACGTCACCGAAGAGCGTGACCCCCATTCACTCACAGCGGAACACCTCGAATCGGGCCTGTCAAAGATCGATCCTCAACTGAGAAGATACGCTTATGCCGCGGTGAGCAACCACTGGATTACCCGCAGCGCCCGACAACGGATGAAACTTCCCCAACCGGACCTGGATGGCATCGCGAACCTGATGAACCGTTTGCAGGTACTGCTCCGCGATGACCTGCTTGTTTCAACGCCACGGATCAATGACATGGTTGATGCGGCCCTTTCCGCGGGAGCACGGGCCGCCAAAATAAACGGCTCGGGTGAGGGCGGCTGCATATTCGCATGGTGCCCCGGTCATGAGGACGCGGTCAGTGAAGCCATTCGCCGCGTGGGGGGACAACCCATGCGAATCCGCATCGGGCCGGGAGTCCGTGTTTCGAAAAACCCAGATTCCGAAAGAGAGTAGACAGCCCATGACAAACACCACGCAACGGAACCTGTCTCCCGGATCCCTGAGTCTGAATCCGCAGCTTCGCCTCTCTTATCCATCTCCGGAAGAGGACCGCGCGGCTTCCCTGCTGCAACGGTTCCCGGGACTTCCCCTTGTGGTGGTGGATGAAAAACTCCAGGTGGTCTTCGGTGAGTGCATCCACCACCATGCGTTGACCCGGGGTATCGAATCAATCCCCGTCATTCAGGGAAATTTTCCCATACCCGAAGCTCTCTTTCTGGGATTCAACCTTTTGAAAGCCATGTTTCCCGTTAACCTGTATGAAAAGATTCATTTTGCGCACCTTGCCCTCAAACATGCTTCCATTGAAGAGATCCGCAACGCCACCGGGATTGACCTCCCATTGAA
>CAYVBC010000045.1:0-10341 GCA_964449545.1 uncultured Clostridia bacterium
AGCCAGGTGTCATCCAGCAACACCATGCGATCGCAGTTCATCATGCGCGCGAACACGCCGGCCCATGGGATAAAGGCCGGCTGGTTAAAGCTGATGACCATCCTCCCTCCCCTACTCAATGTATATGGATTATTCCGATCCGTCAACCGGATCGCGGTTGCTCCAACCGGAAGGGTGTGTTACAGTGGGTCGCGAGGAAATGGTGCCAGAACTGCCGGAAGTTGAATCCATTGTGAGAGCCCTGAATCCCCGCTTGTCCGGCACGGTTGTCGAAGGGTTGGAAATCTTCTGGCCCCGTTCCCTGGAGGGTTCCCTGGAAGAGATTTCTTCCGCCATCCGCGGGCTGCCCGTGTCACGGGTGTTTCGTCGTGGGAAATATGTCTGCCTGAGGCTGACTGGAAAACATCACCTGACCATCCACCTGCGCATGAGCGGAAGCCTCATCCTGAACCCTGAAGCCGGAGACGGCAAACACACCCGGGCGCGGTTTTTTTTCAGCAACGGAATTCGGCTGGATTTCATTGATCCGCGCAAATTCGGCCGCATCCGCTTCTGGAAGCACGGAGAGCCTTTTCTTTCTCATCTGGGACCCGAGCCGCTGGACGGCGAAACCGTTTTTTCCATACTGAATAATCTCCGAAGCCGGAGGGTTGTCAAGACCATCCTGCTGGATCAGCACATATTGGCGGGGCTGGGAAATATTTACGTGGACGAATCCCTTTTTGCCGCGGGAGTCCACCCCCTGACCCGGGTCAATGAATTATCATCGCCGCAGAAAAAGAAACTTTCTCTCGCCATTCCGCGGATTCTACGTGCCGCAATCCGCATGCGCGGCACCACGCTGAACGATTACCGTGATCCCGATCAACGCACGGGTCAATTCCAGGAAAAGTTGCAGGTTTACCAGCGTGGAGGTCAACCCTGCTTCCTCTGTGGCACAGCCATCCGGCGGATGGTTGTCGCTCAGCGTGGCACCCACTTCTGCCCCGAATGTCAGCCCAACCCCTTGCCCGCGATTTTTTCTCCGGGTACAATAGAGAGATGAAACCACCCGTCGCTTTGTTTGGAACCGGATTGCTTGGATCAGCAACCGCGGAACGCCTGCTTCACCAGAAATATCCTCTGATCGTTTTCAACCGCAGTCCGGAAAAAACAGAGACCCTGCGCCGCAAGGGCGCCCAGGTGGCCAACACGCCCCAGGAAGCCATGGCAAAGGCCCATCGCATCATTTTCATGTTAACCAACGCGGCCGCCATTGTGGAAATTCTCGACGACATTCCTCCGGACGCCCTGCGCGGACGCACGGTGATCCAGATGGGAACCATATCCCCTCAGGAGAGCCGGGACCTGGCGGAGCGGATCCACGTTTCCGGTGGCGCCTACCTGGAAGCCCCGGTACTGGGCAGTCGGCCGGAAGCCCGATCCGGTAAGTTGCTCATCATGGTCGGTGCCGAGGAGGAGCAGTTCGAACGCAACCTTGAACTCTTCTCGGATCTGGGGAAATCCGTAACCCGTTTCGGAGGTGTGGGGACAGCGGCAACCGTCAAACTGGCGCTCAATCAATTGATCGCCACCATGACCGCCGCGTTTTCCATGAGCCTGGCCTATATCCGGAAGAACGACGTGGCGGTGGATGATTTCATGCGGATCCTTCGCCAGAGTCCCCTGTTCGCGTCAACATTTGATAAGAAACTCCCACGCATGGAAAAGAACGACTTCTCCAACCCCAACTTTCCGCTCCGTCACCTGCGCAAGGACCTGCGCCTGGTGATGCGGGAGATGAACCGCTGTGGAATCAACGCGTTCCCGCTGGACGGGGTGGACCGTCTCATTGCAGAGGCCCTGAACATGGGCCTGGGCACAAAGGACTACGCGGCCATGTACAACGCCGTCCATCCCACGAAGGACTGACCTTGGGATGAAATCTCAAAGTCCCTCTAAAGCAGGACACAAAGTTACCCTGATTGGAAATGAATCCCGGCAATCGCTCCTATACAAATATCGGCATTTATCCCGACCTTTCTTATTGTTTCTATTTGCCATAGCGGTCATGTTGACAGAATCATGTCATACCCAATCACCCCAGCTCCCTGAAGACAAGCAACCCATAAATATTTTATGGATTGTATCCGATAGCCTGCGTATGGACATTCTTGGCTGCTATGGCGGGCCAGCGAACACGCCAAACATCGACCGCCTCGCCCGGGATGGGACGCTTTTCATGAACGCTTACTCCACAGCGCCCTGTACACTGCCTTCATCAGTATCCATGTTGACGGGGAATTACGCACGAATTTACACCCATTACCTTAAAAAGCCCGCAACCCACTCAAAAACAAAAAACACAAAGCAATACTGTTTCTTTGTGCCGGATACGGAACTACTTACAGCGGAGCAGATGAAACGGGAAGGGGCTTTATGTATCGCCTCCATTGAGAACCAGGTAGTCAAACGCTCCAATATCCTTCAAGGATTCGACATTGTCCCGGACGACCAGGTAACCCGCCTTGTGTCAAATATCCCGCACAACAGGAGATTCTTGCTACTCAAGTGGTTCATGGACCCGCATGCTCCTTACTCTCCTCCCGAAAATTACTTGCGCAAAATAGACATCCAATGGGATGATTTACCAAGGACACGGGAATTCTATACCCAAACCGTGTACGGTGCATTTTCGCCCCTGATGAAGAAAGGAGAAATTTCAGAAGCGGAACTTTTTGTATTCAACCGCTTGTACCAGGCAGAAGTGGAATGGTTGGACGAAAGAGTAGGTTGCCTTCTCCGCGAACTGGAGAAGAGACCGGATTCGGACAAAACATTAGTGATTTTCACCTCTGACCATGGTGAGTTGATCGGCCAACACAACCGCATCGGCCACTCGCTAGATTTCTGGGAGCCCTTGGTCCGGGTCCCCCTTATCTTTCGCGGCCCGGGGATTCCCAAAGGGGAAAAAATTCTGAGTATTGTAACCCATCTTGATCTGACACCGACCATAAGAAGCATACTTTCTATATCCGGATACCAATCACAACAGGGGGAATCTTTTCTAAATTCATTTTTGGGAAAGGAGATCACTGAGCGGAGCCCATTCTTTGATTGTGCCGCCAATAAACTTACCTCAAGATGGCTTAACACATCTGCTTTATTGACAGGCGGATTCAAGCTCATCGTAAATCCTGGAGGAATGGGAGGCCGCTGGTCACTCTATTCCACGCTCGAGGACTCAGCTGAAAAAAAAGATATTTCAAAAGAATATCCACAAAAATTGCAAGTAATATCCACTAAATGGCACAAAATCTGGAAAGTAAATCGAGAAAAACTGCTGAAAAACATGAGGCGCCTTGCAGAAAGAAAAAATGATTTGACCCAACACCATAAAGAAACCCTGAAAATCCTTAAATCATTGGGTTATTTATAGAAGGTATTTTTTTGACATACCGGGGATTTGATCACCTACAAATACCCTTACCTGGACGGGGTGGACCGTCTCATTGCAGAGGCCCTGAACATGGGCCTGGGCACAAAGGACTACGCGGCCATGTACAACGCCGTCCATCCCTGGGAAGAGTAAAGGCGGCCGAACGGGAAACCTTTGCATTCCCCCTGACCCGGGTATGATTTCTCATCTCGTTGTACTATAATCAATCCCATGAGCGATCGGCACGGTGTCTCATTTGTCGTCTCCTGTTTCAATGAAGCCGCGGCCATCGTGGATACCATCACCCGTCTTCATCACACCTTGAAAGGGACAGAGCTTCCATTTGAAATCCTGGAAGACCTGAGGATCATCCGGCATGAATGTCAGCCTAGAGTATGGGGCATCCCTGAAATCGGGCAGAAAACAGCCGCTACAACCTAATTGAAATCTGTGATGCAGATGGAAGATATCCCAAGGAAACGATCCTGGAAATGTTGAATCTCACGAAAAGACACGATGGGGTCAGCCGGAAAAAAGTCACAATGTGGATCATATTGATCCTGCTTGCCGGCACAGCATTGCGTTTGTACCGGCTTGATTTTCAATCCCTGCGCAACGATGAGTTGTCCAGTTGGGCTCGCTCCCAGCACAACACACTGCAACAGGTAATCGACCGGGGCGCAATCCCGGATTGCCATCCTCCGGGTTACTACATCATGTTGCATTACATTATTCGGATATTCGGGGATTCAGAGATTGCATTGCGGGGCCTGTCTGTACTGACAGGAATTCTGTCCATTTTTCTGACTTTCCTACTGGGCAAGCAACTTTTTTCATCAGGGACGGGACTCTTTGCCGCCGCCTTGATGGCGTTCATGTATAACCCCATCTATTACAGCCGTGATGCTCGTATGTACTCACCACTGATGCTTTTTACTCTGGCAGCCGCCTATTTTACCGTGTGCATATCCATGCGTATGAAAAAGCATGAACCCGTCCCTTCCCGGTACATCGGGGGACTTGTCATATGCGCTACGGCCGCTAGCTATGTACATTACTTCGGCCTTCTCTTCGTGCTACTGCTATTGGGCTTGTTTTCCCTAAAATCCCTGCGGGCTCACGAACAACCCTTCTTCCTCTTTTCCGGACTGGTCATCGTAATAACCTACCTACCCTGGTGGCGCGAGTTCTTCAACGATCTAACCGCCTCCAAAGCCATCGGCATTCCCGTGCGCTTGAAAACCATCGCCTCCTTTGCAAACTTCATGTTCCACGGTGTCTACCTTCTGCTGGCAGTATGCGTCCTGCTGGTTGCCACAGCCGTTGTTCTTTTGCGGCGAGAGCCACGGCTTCGCTCCAGAGACCTGCTTTTGTCCCGGGAACTAGGCCTGGCAGCGTGGATCCTGATTCCATTCGGCTTTGTTTTTATCAAGTCCCTGCTCTTTGCTCCGACTTACGCCAATTACACGCTGATCTTCTGCCTCCCCCCGGCCTACCTTCTTGTCAGCCGCGCCATTGAGCGCGTATCTTCCCGTGGCGGGGTGCGGATCACAATCCTTCTGGCCCTGCTAACCCTTTCGCTTGCCCATACCATATACGGCGAAAGCTTCTACACCCGGGCGCACAAGCAGCAATTCAAGCAAGCCACCCGAGTAATTGCCGATCATGAAGCGGATGTTCCCAATGCCATAGTCATCGCCTACGCCTGGAGTAACCTATATATTGATTACTACCTAAAAAAATTTGGGTCCCGCCACAGGGTGGACCTGGTGGCTGGCAAGGCTGAAGACATCCCTAGACTAAAGGAACTGCTCTCCGGTCGGGCACCCGAGTACATCTGGTTTATTAATGCTCACCGCGTGCCGGAGGATGCATTTGTCAGGTATCTTGTTGTCACTCACACCCTCCTGTCCGTCCACTCCTTTATCGACGCAAACATCATCCTGTTGCATACCCAATGATAATCGGGCCTTAATCTCCCAGATACTATTTTTAATTAAACCTGATTCCGGTTCAACGACACGATTCGCTGGTCAAACTCCCGGGTCACGCGAAGGGCGATCTCCCTGCGGGATCGCCCCCGGGCGCTCAAGTGTTTCACCATATCGACAAGATCTTCAAGGGATTTCTCTTCCTTTTATGCGACCTCCGATGTAAAGAGTAGTCGCCTCAGAAACAGAATCAGAACAAATACAATCCCGTTCCTTTTCACGATTGTTCTACGGGGTGGATCGTCTCATTGCCGAGGCCCTCAACATGGGCCTGGGCACAAAAGACTACGCGGCCATGCACAACGCCGTCCACCCCCCGGAAGAGTAAAACCTCGATCTCTTCATAACCCGGTTGGGATAAAAGTCTTGTCTGTAATATAATAATCCACATGAAAGAACATCCCGGTGTCTCCTTTGTGGTCCCCTGTTTTAATGAAGCCGCCACCATTGCGGAAACCATCACCCGTCTGCATGACACGCTGAAGGGGACAGGACTCCCATTTGAAATCCTGGTTGTGGATGACTGCTCTTCGGATGGCAGCGGTGAAAGCCTGGGAGACCTCCGTCTGGAGGGCCTGAGGATCATCCGGCATGAGGTCAACCGGGGGTATGGCGCATCCCTGAAATCGGGCATTAAAAAAAGTCGATACGACCAGATCGGCATTTGTGACGCGGATGGAACCTATCCCACGGACAGGATCCCGAAAATATTGAGCCTCATGAAGGGACGCGACATGGTCACGGGAATCCGGACCGGAGACGTGCGCGCGGTGCCCATCCTTCGCAGACCGGCCAAGTGGTTTTTGAACCGGTTCTCCTCCTACCTGGTAAAAAAGAGGATCCGGGATGTCAACTCCGGACTGCGGGTGTTCCGTAAAGAGATCGTGACCCGTTTCTGGAACATCTTTCCAGACGGGTTCTCCTTCACCACAACCATAACCATGCTCTGCGCCCTGGAAGGGCTCAACGTGGAGACCGTTCCCATCAATTATCTGAAACGATCGGGACGATCCAAGATTCACCCGTTGAGGGATACATACAACTTCTTTCTCCTCATACTGAGAATCACCATGCTGTTCAACCCCCTGAGAATCTTCATGCCCGTATCCCTGGGCACCTTCGCCCTCTCCCTGGTCTCACTGGCGCGCGACATCATAAACCTGAACCTCACGGATACCACCGTTCTCCTCTTTGTTTTTTCATTGATTATCATGATGATCGGCCTGCTCGCCGATCTGATCAACAAGCGGATCCGGTGACCGGAAAAAATTCATGAAAGCGGTCCAGAATATTTTACACTGGGTCGGGAAACCATTTCGCCGCTATGCGCTGCTGGGCGGAAGCTCCCTCTTCCTCACCCTTTTTTTCACCTGGCTGCTGACCGAAGTGATGGGTCTTTTCTACCTGTTGAGCTATATCCTTGTACTGGCGGCCGTGGTGAGTATCAACTTTGTCGCGGCCACCGCATATGTGTTCAGAACAAGGGGAAACCATGGAAGAAGACTTTTCTACTATCTCATCAGTTTCCTGGTTCTTTATTTCGCGGATGTATTTCTGGTCCGCTTTCTCACCGATAGCACCGGCCTGTTCTACCTCTTGTCCGTGATTTTTTCCCGAGTATTTTTCTTCCTGCTGAAGTACGTCTACTATGAACGGATTCTGTTCAACAGTAATTCTTTTCTCTATACAAAAAAATGAGTACAATCCTCTTCTCCCTCTTCTTTCTCGTAACGATCATGTCCGCTGCCGCTGGTTTCGCGGGAATCTTCTTTAAACAAACAAACGGAATCAGCCGCATGGAGTATTTCTCCATCGCCATTGCCCTGGGATTCGGGATCATCTCCCTGATCACTTTGGGAATCGCCGCAATCGGATTACTTCACCCATTGCTTTTTTTTGTTGTGATCGCGGCGGGAAACGGTTTTTTCCTGATCCATATCAAAAATTTCCGGACCGCCGGCAAACGATCTCCACTGGGCGACCTGGGCCTTCTCCTGGTTCCATTTCTTCTGGCGGACCTGTTTTACTGCCTCTTTCCGCCCACCTTCTATGACTCCATGATGTACCACCTGGCCATCCCCAACCTCTACCTGATGAAGGGAGGGATGGTCCCCTGGGTCACCAATTTCAATGCCAGCCTGCCCCTGAATGGAGAGATGCTCTATCTCTTCACCCTCATGGGGGGCGGCCTCCATATGCCCAAACTCATCTCTCTTGTTTCCGGAGTATTGATCGCTATCCTCTTGTACGCCTGGTTCAGGGACTCTTTCCAGAAAAAATATTCCTGGCTTCCGGCACTGGCTTTTCTATCCATTCCACAGGTGGGATTTTTGATGTCCGCTTCAAAACCGGATCTGCCGGGAATGCTTTTTCTGCTGGCGGGATGCCGGATGTTTTTCATCTACGCCAAACAATCACACCGGCTTTCAACCCTCCTGGTTTCCGGAAGCCTGTTTGGCCTGGC
Organism: uncultured Clostridia bacterium; assembly: GCA_964449545.1. Taxonomy (GTDB): domain Bacteria; phylum Acidobacteriota; class Aminicenantia; order UBA2199; family UBA2199; genus UBA876. Next base: position 7,874 of record CAYVBC010000045.1, read on the forward strand.
CGTCGGCACCAAGTATATTTTCGGTTTCTACCTGGGCGCTTTCCTGGTGGCCATCCTCCTGCTGGGCAAAGACCCGTTAATCCGGAGAATCCGCTCCGTCCTGGTGATCGGAGGAATGACCCTGCTCCTGATGGCGCCATGGTTCATCAAGAATCAAGTCCAGATGGGAAACCCCGTGTACCCATACCTGAACCGCGTGTTCCACAACCACAACTGGGATGGAGAACAGGCTGAGATGTTCTCCACGGTGATCCGCAGGGGAACCGGAAAAACCATCCCGGACTACCTGTTGTTTCCCTTCAGGATATTCCTTACCCCCTACAGCTACGGGGTGACCGCGGTCTGGGGTCTGTTGTTCCTGCTGCTGCTTCCCCTCGCTTTCTTTCAGAAAGGCGATCATACGGGGAAGATACTCCTCGTGACCGGATGCCTCGCCCACCTCTTCCTCCTTCCCTTCGCGATGGTACCACGGTATTTTCTCCCGGTATTCCTGTTTCTGGCCATTCCCGTTGCACGCGGGGCGAATGTCGTGGTTGGGAAAAGCGCACTGATCAAAAAGATTTTCACTCCCGTGGTGATCCTGGCCGCGACCTACAACCTGGTGTTCACGGTCTCCCTCCAGGACCGCTTCTTCAAGGGGATTCCCCACGTCCGTTCCGCTCTGGCCGGAGAATTCAAGGGCAAAAAGGTCAACTACCTGTATGGGCTGCCCTATTTTGCCGGTGTGGAGTTCATGAACCGTCATCTTTCAGACAGGGACCGGGTTATTTTTCTCGGCGAAGACCGGACATTTTATTTAAAAAAGGATTTTATCGCCAGCTCCTTCGCCGACCGGCACCCCCTGCTCCACCTTCTCCGCAAAACCAGGAATTTCAATGACTTCAACAGGGAGCTGCAGGCGCTGGGCATCACGCACATTTTTTATACGGAGTCGGGTCTGGAGCGCATGGGGAAACTGTCGCGACTTTTCCACCTGAACGCTGGAGAAAAAAAGAAATTGACGGAATTTCTGGGCCATTACCCGATCCTCTACCGTGACGCCCACTACACCCTTCATGGAGTGAAGCGATATGACTGAAGATAGGCAGTTTTCCGCCAGGGACCGGGAACATTTCGACCGCATCGCGGACCAGTATGAACGCAAGGATCGAGTGCCCGGATCCGCCCGTGCCCGAAAGCAAAGGTTGCGACAGACCCTGCGGCGGGTCCCCCTTGGCGAACCCCCGGACCTGCTGGAAGTGGGTTGCGGAGCCGGGTATGCCTCCGCCTATCTGTGCGGGAAATACAACTCATACACGGGGATCGATCACTCAGAGGGCTTGATCCGGATCGCCCGGAAACGGCATGTCCGGAAAAATGTCCGATTTATCCACTCGGACCTGATGCAGTTCAATTCTCCGGAAACATTTGACCTGGCGCTCATGATCGGCGTGCTGCACCACCTGGAAGATATTCCCGCCGCGGTGGAAAAGGTCCGCTCCCTGCTGAAACCGGGGGGATACCTGGTGGTCAATGAGCCCCAGCCCGACAACCCTTTGGTCTCTTTCCTCCGTTTCATCCGCAAACGGGTGGATCACTCCTACTCCGGGGATCAACGGGAATTGCGGAAACAGGAGATCGAGACGTTTTTTCTGAATGCCGGATTCACGGAAGTCCGATCCTTTCCCCAGGGATTCCTCTCCACCCCCTTCGCGGAAGTCCCCCTGGAACCGGGATTCCTGTTTCATCCGATCATCATCGCGGCCTGCCACACGGACCGGGCGCTGGAAAGGCTCCCCGGAGCCCTCATGACCCCACTGGCCTGGAATTCCATCGTGGTGGGGAAAAAATAATCCAGCGAACAGGCGTCCTGCGGTATCTCCCCAAGCGACTTATTCTATCGCCTTATTCAGATTCTCTCTGGTTTGATTCCCTTCGGGAGGGGGCTGTGGGTGGTGGTGACAAAACGACCCGGATCATATCCTCTGGCACGAAGAAGGTCACGGATCTCTTGCCATTGTTCCGGTGTGAGGAGGGAATTTCGCGCCAGGATCCAGCCATATTTGCGTTTCGGCTCACCCACCAGGGCCCATTGATACTCCGGATCCAGGCCAATGACCCAGTATTTCCCCCAGAACAGGCGGACGCCCAGCAGGCGCACGAAACTCACCTTCAGTTGCGCCCGCGTTTGCATGTCCACCACCTTCGCCAGCCCCCGGGCCACCACCTCGTCGCCGTCTTCCTCCACGCAGCGATTGATCACATCCACATTGCCGTCCGTCCGCAACACGTAGGTGGCCGTGGTATCACGGGCGCAACGTCGTTGAAAGCGGTTGGGAATCTTCGCGATCTCAAACCAGCGGCCCATGTACCGCGACAGATCCACCGCCCCCACGGTCCGCAGGGGGCTCCCCGCTTCCGCGTCTGGCGGAGCCGCGGTGACACTCCATACCGCACCCAGTAAAAACGCCATAATCCAGATCAACCAC
>CAYVBC010000046.1:0-10070 GCA_964449545.1 uncultured Clostridia bacterium
CCTCATGCTACTGTTAGAATGACCGCACGGGTCATGGGGACAATATAGTTGGATGGTACCCCCTGTTACGGTGAAGATGGCCGGTCGCGGTGCTCCGGACCATGAAAAAAAAGAAACCGTCTTCATCATTGATCGCTCCCAGTAACGATTCTCTTCCAACTCCGATCTCCCTGCTGGATGAAGCCGAGAACGCAATCCTGATGATCGATCGCAGTGGACGAATTCTGTACGCCAATCCTGCCGGAGTGACGATTATGGGACTCAAGAAGGGCTGGGAAACGGGCACATATCTCTTTTCCTGTATTCCTCCCGGGAAAGAGCGCAGGGTTGCCCGGGAATCCTTTCGTTCATTCATGTACGGAGCACATCCTTCAGAATGGACGGACATCACGGTGAGAAGAGCCAATGGAGAAATCGTTTTCCTGGAGTGGCGCCCCGTTCCCTTTTCGGACAGGATCGGACGGGTGAGTGGCCTTCTGGCCACGGCCTCGGAGATGGATCGGGATCCGAAAAACCACTCCCTACGGGATTCCAAAGACAATCTGCGGAGCCTGTTTGAGGATGCCCCCATTTCGATCTGGGAGGAGGACTACTCCGAAGTCAAGGATCGATTGAATCATCTGAAGGAAGAGGGAGTGGAGGATTTTGACTCCTATTTCGATTCCCATCCCGATGAGCTGAAGACCTGTGCGCGACTGGTGCGGGTTGTAAATCTGAACGCTTCGGCTCGCGCGAGCATGGGGATCTCGGAAAGCGACCCTTCTCCCGAACTGGACACGGCCTTCAGCAAGGAGACCTATTCCATTTTTAAGGATCAGCTGTTGGCAATGGTGCGGGGAGAGACCCGGTTTTCCGGTGAATCCATCAGCACCGCTGGAGACGGAATCCCCAGACATTATATGATCAACTGGACGGTCATGCCCGGGCATGAAAAAGACTACTCCAGGGTATTCATCACCGGGATCGAAATTACCGATGTCAAGCAGGCGGAGGCCGCGTTGCGTCAATCGGAGGACAAGTTCGCGTTGGCCTTCCGTGCTTCTCCGGATGCCCTATGTATCACCTCCATGGCGGATGACCATTTCATTGAAGTCAACGATTCTTTTCTCCATATCATGGGATACGATCGCGATGAGGTGATTGGAAGCACCTTCCGGAACCTTAATTTCTGGGCGAACTCGAATGAATTTCTGGAGTTTTCCCGACGCATGCGGGTTGAGGGGGGGGTGCGTGATTTCAGGGCTCGATTCCTTCGCCGGAATGGAGAATCCATCATCATGGCCATCTCCAGTGAACCCATCGTACTGGAAGGCAGGGCCTGCCTGCTCTCCATTGCCCGGGATGTGTCCCAACTGGAATCCGCGCGTCAGGCGTTGAAGGAAAGTGAGGAAAAATATCGCCATCTGGTGGAAAACAATCCCTCCATGATTACCCATACCACGCCTTCGGGGGAAATCCTTTTTATCAACCGCGCATTTCCCGGATTCAGTATCGACCAGATGATTGGCGCCAATATCTTTGATTTTTTACAGGACGAATTCCATGAGCATATACGGGCTGTATTTGAACAGGTGGCGAAAAAAGGCGTCACTTCGGGATTCGAAGCAGCCATCGAGGATCCAACGGGGGATGCCGTATGGTTGAAAACCTTTATCAGCCCCATCTATCATGAGAAGAGTCTCGATTCTCTTTTACTGGTGAGTCATGACAAAACCGAAGCCAGAAAAATTGAATCCGCATTGCGTGAGAGTGAAAAGGAATATCGAACCCTGGTGGAAGCGGCAACGGACGCCATCTTCATTGTCCAGGACAATGTGATCCGCTTCTGTAACTCAAGCCTTCTGAAGATATCCGGCTACCCGATGGAAGAGCTCATGGGGAAACCCTTTCTCCGGTTTGTCAGCACAAAGGATCGGGAACGCATCACACAGATCCATCAGATGCGGCAGCAGGGGAAGGAGATGCCCCGCAGATATGAAGCGGCCGTTGTCTCCCGCGGGGGAGCTCTCGTGAATGTGGAAATCAATGTGGCGGACTATTCATTTCAGGGGCGTCCCGCCTACCTGATCATTATGAGGGATATCACAGAGAGGTATGAACTGGAAGCACGGATGCGCCAGGCCCAGAAAATTGAAGTGGTCGGGCAGCTGGCGGGTGGCGTGGCCCATGATTTCAATAATCTCCTGACTGTGATCTCCGGGTACAGTCAGATGATCCAGGCGGATCAGAATCTGGATGACACATTGCGACAGCGGGTGGAGTTGATCCGCCGTGCGGGCGACCGCGCGCAGTCACTGACAAACCAGTTACTGGCATTCAGTCGAAAGCAGATCGCGCAACCGGAATCCATGGATCTGAATCATGTGATCCGGGAATCCATCCATATGCTTTCCAGCCTGATTCCCGAGGATATCCGAATCGTATTGAATCTTGAGGCGAAATTACCGAACATTATTGCGGATCCCCACCAGATTGAACAGGTTTTAATCAACCTGGTCGTGAATGCCAGGGATGCGATTGAAGAAAAGGGTGATGCGCACGAAGAACCGCGTATCGAGATCGCGACGGGAACCGTTTACCTGGACGGAAAATACGTGGCCTCACATCCGGATGCCACATCCGGGCCGGCGGTTGCCTGGTCCGTCAGTGACACGGGAACCGGGATGGAACGCAAAGTCCGGACGAGAATATTTGAACCTTTTTATACAACCAAGGAGATGGGGCGGGGAACGGGACTGGGGCTCTCTTCCGTTTACGGTATTGTCAAACAGAATCGAGCGGATATTACCCTGTCCAGTATCCCGGGAGAAGGCAGCACGTTCCGGATCTTCTGGCCCATGGGCATCCAATCCGGGAGTCGATCATCCGGGGTTCATGAGCCCCGGTATGTGGGCGGAAACGAGACGATTCTACTGGTGGAGGAAGACCGCGAGTTCCGCCATTTTCTGACTCAGGAATTGCGCCGGATGGGATACAATGTGTTGGAAGTGGACAATGGCAGAGAAGCGCTCCAGGTGATTGAGGACAGTTCCCGCTCCATCGATCTGATGATAATGGACCTGGATGTGGCTGGAACGACCAGTCGCGGCCTGGTGGCTGAAGCACGGGAACGCCGTGCCGCCCTCCCGATTATCTGCTCCGCGGGATACTGCGATGATCTGGCCATCCATCCCGGTCCAGCCGGAGAGGGGATCATTCTCTTCCGGAAACCCTGTCTCATGTCGGATCTGGCCCTCCTGATCCGCAGTGGTATCGAGGGTGAACCGGACGAGTGAGGGGGAAAGAGGCTATTGCGGCGGGGATGAATGGGAGATGTTGCCGAGGATCTCGTTCCGCATTGATGTGGCGGTTTCACCGAGCAACATGACATCCACACCCGAGGCGATCAATGTATATCCCTGCTTCATGTAGGGGGCGACCGCCGCGGCGTTCATGCCGAAAACGCCAATGGGCTTGTTCGCGCTCCGGCAGGCCCGGGTGACCCGGTCAATGGCGTCCTTCACCTTGGGGTGTTCAAGCTCTCCGGGATGTCCCAGACTGGCGGACAAGTCGTAGGGCCCCACGAATACGGCATCAATCCCTGGAACCGAAATGATCTCATCGATGCACTGTACCGCCAGCTGGTGCTCGGCCTGGACCACAACCACGGTCTCCCGGTTGGCGCGTTCCATGTATTCGGCGAAATTACGTCCATATCCGTGTGCGCGGGTCAGGCCGACACCTCGTCCTCCCTCTGGGGAATAGCGGGCCCAGTACGCCACGTCCCGGGCGGTTTGCGCGGAGTTAACCATGGGCACGATGATCCCGGTGGCTCCCGTGTCCAGAGCCTGTTTGATTGCCACTTCACTGGCGGTGGCGGTTCGGACCAGGCTGGCACATCGGTTACCAATCCCCTGGATGATGCGTTGCACGTGGAGTGTGGAGAGGGGCGCATGCTCCGCATCAATGCAGAGCCAGTCGAATCCGGCGGCGGATAGAATTTCTCCTATTTCAGGCAGGCCAAGAGTTACGAATGTTCCGGTCAACATATTTCCATCTTTCAGGCGGTCGCGAAAAGCCTTGTTCATGATTTCCTCCAATACAATTGTACCGGACACTATGGGGTGGCGCAAGCTGTAGACTGGGAGTTGAAGAGTTGGTTCGAAAATAATAACCCTTTCATGTCTTTGATGCGTATCATTATCCAAACGCACGAACAGGAGAAAAATGAATGGCCAAACTGCAACGACGTGACTTTATAAGAAACAGCGCGGTGGGACTGATGGGAGTGGCGGCTGTTCCCGTGCTGGGCACGGATCAGAAAAAGAACGCCACGGCAGCAAAACCGAGCAGTGCTTCCCGTATTCGCGAATTTCGACGCCTGGGGCGCACTGGATTCAAGGTCTCTGACATCAGCACCGGTTTTGTAAACAATGAAGCCGTACTGAATGCCCTGCTGGATTCCGGAATCAACTATATCGATACAGCGGAAAGCTATGGAAATGAGCCCGTGGTGGGAAAGGTCATGAAAAGCCGTGATCGCGGCAAGGTCTTCATTACCACCAAGCTTGAGATTAAAAAAGACCTTTCACAAAAGGGTTTTTATGACCGGGCGCTGAAATGCCTGGAGCGGTTGCAGACCGATTATGTGGATTGTCTGATGATCCACAGTTGTGAAACCGTGGAGGCGGTAAAAACCCCGGGATTCCATGCCGCCATGGAGCAGCTGAAGAAAGAGGGGCGTGTTCGCCACCTGGGCCTTTCCAACCATGGGAGCAACCATTCCATGGTAACAAAGGATTCCATGGAAGATATCTGCATGGCCGCCATCCGGGACGGGCGTTTTGATGTATTGCTGCTGGCATACAATTTTGCGCAGGAAGATCATGGGGCCCGGGTGCTTGAAGCATGTGGCAAAAACAATGTGGGTGCCACACTGATGAAGATCAATCCCTATGGAAATTATCATCGGCTGGAGGGGTACCTGACCAAGGCGAAGAAAGAGGGTAAAAAAATCCATCCGGCATACCAGGAAATGTATGAAAAATTCAAGGCCAAGACCGAGCGCGCCAGCGGATTTTTCAAGCGTTACAATCTGAAGAGCGCGGCGGAGATCCGGGCTGCGGCAATTCGTTTCTGCTTGAACCATCCGGACGTCTCCACGGTCTGCCGTTCATTCCGGAGCTTTGAAGATGTGGAAACCCTGATACCCATTTCAGGAACCCGCCTTGAACTGCCGGACAAGAAAGCGATTGCCGCTTTCAAACGGGATCTGACCCCATTTTATTGCCATCACGGGTGCAACGAATGTGAAAGCAGTTGCCCCAAACAGGTCCCCGTAAACACGGTACTGCGCTATTTTCACTACTATGCAGCGGAAGAACGCCAGAAATACGCCATGAAACTCTATGCCCGCCTTGAAGGTGCTGACGCCTCAACCTGCGCGGAGTGTCCGGGTTATTGTGAACAGGCTTGCCCGCATGGCGTGGCCGCGGGTTCCATGATGGCCATGGCTCACGCCAAACTCTCTTTTTTTTCCTGAATATTCGGGAGAACCGGGACGTTTGACTTTCCCTTCCCGGTGATGTACACCGTTTTCGGAGGGAGGGGGAGTGACGATATTCCTGACAGGGGCCACGGGCTATATCGGGAAACGACTGTTACCGGTCCTTTTGCAGGCCGGGCACCGGGTTGTCTGCTGCGTGAGGGACCGACAACGGTTTCGTGTCCCCGCCCAGTTTCGCGAACAGATTCGGGTTTGCGAGGTTGATTTTTCCAGACCGGTGTCCGTCCCCCCGGACGTGGAACAAATTGATGTGGCCTTTTTTCTGATTCACTCCATGTCCGCGGCCATCCGTCGGTTTGAGGGGCTGGAGGCGGTGACGGCCCGCAATTTCGTGGGCTGTATGAACCGTGCCGGTGCGGGTCAGATTGTCTTTCTCAGCGGAATCAGTGGTGAGGGGCACCTGTCGGCCCATATGCGTTCCAGGCGTAACGTGGAGAAGATTCTCCGACAGGCCGATGCCCCGGTGACCGTTCTGCGGGCCGGAATTGTTGTGGGCTCGGGCAGCGCATCCTTTGAGATCATCCGGGACCTGGTGGAAAAACTGCCGGTGATGGTCGCGCCTCGATGGCTCCGTTCCCTGTGCCAGCCCATTGCAGTCCGGGATGTCATTTCCTGCCTTACTGGCGTGATGCGGAATCCGGAGTGCCTGAACCGGACATTCGATATCGGCGGAACCGACATACTCACTTACAAACAGATGCTGCTGGAGTACGCCCGGATCCGGGGATTGAAGCGGTTGATCTTCACTCTCCCCGTCATGACACCCCACCTTTCATCCTACTGGTTGTACTTCATCACCAGCACATCCTACAAGTTGGCCGCCAATCTGGTGGACAGCATGAAGAGCGACGCGGTCTGCCGGGATTGCCGATTGCAGCGGATACTGAAGCAATCACCATTGGGATACAGCCAGGCGATTGAAGCGGCTTTCCAGGTCATCAAGCAGAACGCCGTCATCTCCAGCTGGAAGGACGCGCTGGTTTCCTCATCCTCTCTGGACCAGCTGGCGGAATACGCCCGGGTCCCGACGCATGGATGTCTTTCCAATGAACAATCCATCCGCCTGGATCCGGATCGGGTGGAAAGGGTCCGGGATAACATCTGGTCCATCGGGGGAGATCAGGGTTGGTATTTCGCGAACCGGATCTGGGCCATACGCGGGTTCGTGGACCGGATCTTCGGCGGGGTGGGACTGCGTCGCGGACGCACCCGGCCGGATACTCTGCATGCCGGGGATGCGCTTGATTTCTGGCGGGTGGTGGTGGCGGACCGGGATGCCGGGCGTCTCATGCTGTACGCGGAGATGAAACTTCCCGGGGAAGCATGGCTGGAGTTCGATATCCGACGGGAAACGGAGGGAGTGACAATGGTGCAGACCGCCACATTCCGTCCCCACGGTGTGCTGGGGCGGCTCTACTGGTACCTGTTATGGCCGGTTCATGTCTTTATTTTTCACTGCATGGCAAGACGGATTGCGGCGTTTGGCGGGGATGAAGAAACTTTCTGAGTGACTTTCCCAGTTGTTCCGGGAGCAATCCCTGGAATCAGAGGGGGAGAAACGCTTCCACCAATCCGATGATGAATCCCAGAATGCCCCCGGTGAGCATGATGAATTGAATTTCCGGTCCCGAAGCCCGGCGGATGACGCTTTCCAACTGCTGAATATCGTATCGTGAAATCTTATCCACCATGATCTTCTCCAGGTCGGCGTCGTTCAGGGCCAGTTTCAGTATCTCCTCCTTGACATACCCGTCCGAATCGAAAAAGTAGTGATAGGTCAGCTCACGCAGCCCCCGGGAAAGGAGTCGACGCCCGAGTCCGGGCATGAGGGATAACTGGCGCCGGATCAGTCGATCAATGGTTCGGCGAGCCTTGTCCCTGTCCACGAGTCGACGGAGTTCCCTGGTGTTGAGCAGGTAGGTGCGAATGATTTCCGCCGTGTTGCGCGCAAGCGCAGCCTTGCGTTTTTCCAGCAGGCCCTGGACTCCGAGGATTTTTCTTCGGGGACGGAAAAGAAGTGTAATGGCAATCCAGTTGGTCAGGTAGCCGAGGAGTGCGCCGAGGAGCGGGAACACCAGGAAGCGAAGGGATATGTGGTCCATGGAAGCATCACCTTTCAATCCATTTGGATGATTTATCATACCATAGCCCGGCTGTACCGTGAAATCCGACACATCTTCTCCCCGGGGTTGACTTTTCCTCTCCTGAACCGTCATGATGGTTCCCCATGAGGAAGAGGGAAAACATCGGTGCCATGAGAAAGAGGGAGACGCCTTCCGCAGGTCGGCGGTTGTTCCTCTCTCTGACCGGCGCGCTTGGCATCATGCTGGGAATCACCATCCCCTTCTGGTGTTCCGGCCTCGATATTTCAGTGCAGTCCCTGTTTTTTGCCGGCGGTACCTGGCCCCTGGATGCCCATCCGGTTGTTCAGCTTCTGTATCGCTATGGATCTTTGCCCGGCCTGTTATTGGCGGTGGGTGCCGTGGTGCTCCTGGTGCGTGGAGGAAACTCAGCGCGCAGCTTCGAATGGCGTCGTGCCGGAGCCGCCCTATTGTTGACATTGGTGATCGGCCCGGGGCTGATGGTGAATGCGATATCCAAGAAGTACAGCGGTCGTCCCCGTCCAAGGGAAATATCCATATACGGTGGCAGTTGGGAGTTTCGGCAAGTTTTTGAGTTCGGTACTCCCGGTAGGGGTCAGTCATTCCCGGCCGGTCACCCATCCATGGGATTCCTCTTTTTTTCATTGTACTTTTCCTTCAGAAGAAAACGGCCCGGAATCGCCCGAACCGCGCTGGTGGGTGGCGGTATATACGGCGGGCTCGTGGGAGTGGGTCGAATCGTCCAGGGCGCTCATTTCCTGTCGGATGTCCTCTGGTCCGGCGGCATGGTATGGATGGCCGCGCGAGTGGCCCATTTCCTGACTGGAGACGAAGAGGGGGAGAACTCCCCACGCTCCTGGTGGGGGAGGAGAAGGTCCAGCCTGGCGTCCATCACAATGGGCATCGGCATGATAGCGGTTCTGGCCGCGGCATTCCTGCTGGGCGCTCCCTATTATTTTGAAACGCATTATTCATGGAATCCGGAAGCGCGCCCCGCGGTGATTGTGCTGGATCTGGAGCGCGCTCGGGTACGGATTCGAAGTGGAGGAGGGGAACCGGGACTGCATTTCACGGCCAGAGGATTTTCACCGAAATCCAGTTCTTATGAAGGGGAGTTCTTCGGAGGGCCTGACGGCCTTGTGCTACGATCCCGGAAATCGGGATTCTTTGCCGAATTGACGGGAGATGTGGAGCTGATCCTGCCACCGGTGGGAATTGATTCCCTGGTGATCCGATGTGGCCGTGGAGAAATTGACTTTGCGGCCACATCTCCGATAAAGCGGGTACTGCTGGAAACAAAGCGTGGACGCATTTCCTGGAGGGGGGACTGCCCTGTGGAAAAGGCGATGCTTCGAAACGGCCATGGGGACATCCGCTTTGCGGGATTGATGGTTCCGAAACACTTGATGCTGATGGCCCCGGAAGGAGAGGCCGATCTGGCGCGTGTTTCATTCAGCGGGGGCATATGGATACCCCATGGGAGTGGCGACAACCCGACAAATAAATTCCTTATGGACAGCACTTCGCGTCAGGCTTATGTGAAGGCCAGGACCATTATTTCTCCACGGCCCGAATCTTGATCAGAGCGGTACCGAGCGAATTTCCCAGCACTCCTCCTTTTCATTCTCAACCAGATAGAAATACCGCTCCTGATGAAACTTGAAGAATCGTGCCGGGCGACCGAAGAGTTGGTTGGTAAACCCCGAATCCATGGGCGTGGGCAGGAAAACCTTTTTCAGAATTTTTCCCTCGGGATCCATCTGCATGAAGCGTGTCTTTCCCTCTTTTTTCTCCGCGGTCATGATCCAGAGGTTATCCTGTTCTGCGGTAAGGTCCTGGATGAGGGGGAATTTTTCAGCGTGGGTAATCTTGATGGCGGAGCGGATGTTTTCCCAGCCGATCCGTTTGATTTCAGGATTGCTTTTTATCCGTTCCATGGCGGCTTCTTCATGTGCGGATGTAAATTGAATGGGTGCAAAGGGCTTGCGAATCTCACCGGAAGGCGCTCCTTCCCGGGAAAAGCGCTTAATCACGAACCCATCCGGGCTTAGTTCCACATAGATTCCACGGGGTGTGCAGGCGATATTGACCCCGTCAAAAGTGAGGTCGATCATGTTTTGGCCACCGGACATCTTTTGACTGTAGATGACTTTCTGAACCTTGAAGTCTTTATTCACCAGGCTGACTTCCATGTCGGGGCTGCGCTCCTCCCCGGTTTTGAAAAGAATTGTGAGAAACCCTTCCCCCAGCGGATAGAGATAATTGGTGAATTGGGGAATGCGAAATTCACGAATCACCTTGCCTTCATGGGAGAATTCAATGGCCTTGTCCATGCTGACGAAGAAAATTGATTTATCCAGGGGAATCAGGTAATTGACGATGGAGGGAATAACTTTCATTTCGCCCGGTCCTTCACCCGGCTG
>CAYVBC010000047.1:0-10056 GCA_964449545.1 uncultured Clostridia bacterium
TTGGCCGTGCCCTTGAGGGTGATCTGGTAGGCCGCGGGTCCGTCGCCGCCGGGGTCGTTGGCGGCATTGCGTTTGCAGCCGCCCAGTCCCAGCAACAGCATCAGGCTCACGATGATAATCGTCCCGTGTTTCATGGCTCTCTCCTTTTCGCGCGGCAACGAGGCGGGTTTCATTCCTCGCCTCCTTCGCCGCCCTCGTCACCGGTTTCGCTGTCCGCGAAGTTGGCGCACCAGACGGAGATGGTGCGGGTCACGGGCGCGATCGCGTACCCGGAAACCGTACGGCCGTAAAAGGTGCAATGGGCCTCCAGCTTGAGGATCTTCTCTCCGCCGATGTTCACCAGACCCACCAGCGGTGACTCAAGCTTGGCGTTATGGGTGATCACCTGGAATTCAAGATCAGACACCGACCCTTCGGTCTGCACCAGGACGTTGACCTCCTGGCTGAAGGCGTATGGCACATCCACGCCCTCGGTGTTGAGGCCGTCGGTGCGGGTGAACTCGATGTCCACCCGTTCCACGATAATGTCTTTATAGGTGGTCAGGTTGACGTCAAAGGGATCCAGGGAGTGGGCTTCCAGTACGGCCACGGCGTTGTCGTTGTAGATACTGCCGGCTCCGGTGATGACATCGGAGTACATGACCGTGGATCCGGCCGTGCCGTCCAGGTCATTTCCCGTCAGGGAGGTGACCACCAGGTACGAACTGGCCGTGGTGTCTTCTTCCAGCTTGTTGCATCCGGGGAAAAGCAGCACCGCCAGGACGGCCAGCAGCGCCGTCCGCTGTATCCAACCTTTGGGTTTGGTAGACATGTCCGTCCTCCTTACTTTATGATCCGCGGGGTCACGAAAATCAACAGTTCCCGTTTATCCCCACTGACAGACCGGTTGCGGAACAAACTCCCCAGGATGGGGATCTTGCTCAACAGGGGCACACCCTCCCGGGTAACCGAGTTCTCCACCCGGTAGAGACCGCCGATGGCGATGGTCTGTCCATCGGGGACCCGGATGGTGGTGGCCGTGGCCTGCGTGATGATGGGCGGGATGCCGTTTACCGTATTGGCGAAGTCCGCGGAGTTGTTTTGAATATCCAGGGTACAGATCACATCGCCCTTGGCGGTAATCTGGGGTGTCACCCTCAATTCCAGGGCGGCGGGTTGGAAACGCACGGTAACCGTGTTGTTCTGAATGGTCTGCACGGGAATCTGCCGCCCCTGGGTGATGACCGCTTCCATGTTGTTCTGGGTGGTGGTACGCGGAGAAGAGATGATTTTGACCTTACCCTTCTTCTGCAGCGCCGAGATGGCCATGTCCAGGCGGAAGGTGTTGGCCACGTTGCCGAAGGAAAACACCGTGCCGCTGGTCCGTCCCTGGGCGGGCAGGTTGATGGCATATCCTCCCAGGGGATTGTTGCTCATGCCCGGGTTCTGGATATTGGATATCTCGTTGCCCTGCAGCTGGATCGAATTAGGGAAACTCAGGGAGGTCTGGTTGCCGTAGGCGGAATCCGCCACCACGTTGTAGCCCCACTGAACACCGAAGGCTTCCTGCGCGTTGACATTGGATTCTATGATCCGCGCTTCAATGGAAACCTGGGGAGTCGCCCCGTCCAGGGTGTCGATGAGTCGATCCAGCAACTGGATGCGGTTGGGAACTTCCGAGATGATCAGGGTATTGGTGCGATCATCCGTCATGATGCTGCCGCGCTTGGAAAGCTGGGAGTTGAGGATCTTGAGTACATCCGAGGCTTTGGCGTAACTCAGGGCCCGGGTGAACACTTCCAGGTCCTCCTCAATCTCCTGAGCCTCTTTCAATGCCCGACGCTTCGCGGCCTCACGGGCCAGGGAATCCACCTTCCCCACGCGCAGGATGTTGCCTTCCAGCACCATGTCCAGCCCGTTGATCTTGAGAAAGATCTCCAGGGCCTGGTCCCAGGGCACGCCGATGAGTTCACTGGTCACCCGTCCCGTGACTCCGGGATCCATGACCAGGTTCAACCCCACGATGCCGGCAATGGACTTGAGGACGTTCTTGAGATCCGCGTCCTTGAAGATGAAATCCATGGGGTCGCCCGTGTATTCCTTGCGCCCCGATTCAATGGTGTTGCGCAGATACTGGGTCTGGGAAGATGCGTTTTCCGCGGATTCCGTCTGCGGAGATTCATTCCCGGTGGGCGGCGGGGGGGTTACATCCGACTTTTCGGAACTGAAAAATTCACTGGGCCTCGCCATGGGCTCGCCCGTGACCTTGTCCCCGTTAATCTCCAGCCTGATATGTGGTTTATTGACCTTTTTTTCCGCCGGCGGCTGAGATTGCGGATCCGGTGTTCCCGGAGAAGTCACGGTACTTTTCGCCTTTTCGGCAACCGCTTTCTGAACCTTGGCGATGATGGGCCGGGGCTTGGGAAGGCGATGGGTGTCAAAAAAGGCCACCATCAGGTTTCCCTTATCATAGGTGACACTGTAATCCTGCATGGCTTTCAGATCAAACACCAGGCGGAAAACGCCGGGGCGGTTCACCGCGCCACGCAGCCGCAGTACATTCAGGTGGTTCACATCCCGCAGCAGACTGTGGGATTTGACGTTCAGCAGATCAATGGCCAGTCGTGCCGGAGAATCGGGAATGGGGATGACCTTGTACTTGGCTTCCTTGCTCAGCTGAAACGCGAACCGGACGGAATCCGGGCTGCGATCCGCGATGCGGAAGCTTTTAAGCAGCACCTCTCCATCCTGTGGTACCGCTGGAGGCGGCGCCGTACGGGCCACGGGAGGAGATTTCCTCTCCACGGATTCAACCGGGGCCGGGACTGGAGCCGCTTGGTCGGCGGGCCTGGGAAACTCGATGAACAGACCGCTTGAGTTGGTGAATACCCGGTAATTGACCCGCATTTTCAGGTGGATATCCACCTCGGTGTCCTTTCCGTCCCGTTTCATGGTGACCGAGTCAATGACCACGGAATCAAATTGAAGATTGCGCTGCGCTTCTCCCGGATTCGCTTCCGGAATGCGCATCACGATATGTGTATAATTGCCACTCTCCGGGTAGTACAGGTCCGGAATGGGAATCATCTTCCCGGTCTTGAAGTGGAGTTGGACAAAATCCTCGCCGGTCAGATACTCCACATCCGAGATCGTGACCCCGGCATACAGCCCGGCCACGGCGCAGAGCGCCAGCAATACCCCTGTGATTCGGATTGTTCGCCTCATTTTATGCCCTCCTCCTCATCCGGGTTTAACCGTTTTTCAATAATATTTTCCTTTTTTCCTCCAAGGGCAACCGTCAATATCTTTTTAAAGACCACACTGTAGCGGTCGATACGGATGATTTCCCCATCGTACACCTTCTGACCCACGGTCACGATGTACGGGAGGCCGTCCGGACCCTTGAGCAGGGCCTTGTATTTCTGCTCGGAAAGCACGGTCCCTTCCAGATCGAGTTCATCAATCATCAGGCCGCCGATTCCTTCAATGGCTTCTCTGGAGTTCTTGATATTCTTTCCACGCAGCAGGTCCCAGAAGGGATCCCTCCGCCCCATGGGCTTGTAGATGAACTCGCCGAAGGGATCCGCGCTCTGGACAATGGGGGTTTCCACCCCGGCAACTTCGGGCTTCTTTTCCTGCTCATCGCCCTTGTTCTGAGCAAAGACCGCCGACACGGCGACCACCATGATCAGAGAGATGATGAATTTCATCGTTCTTCTCCTTGGCATGCGCTTATCTCCGCCGCCTGCGCTGGGGCGCCTTCTTCTGGGCTTCACGGTAAAGGTAGGTGGTGGCGTTGAAGGTGGCTTTTATGGTTCGCTCCGCCGACATTTTTGTGAATGGCCGGATACTCAGGCTGCTTACCGTAAATATCTTCTTGAGCTTGGACAACTGATCAAAGAATATGCCCAGATTGTGGTAGTTTCCTTCCAGGCTGATGGCAATCGGTGCCTCCACATAGATGGGCTGCGCCTTTTCCTTCATCACCGTGAACTTGATGATATCCAGCCGGGCATTGGAGATGATGGATTGAATCTTTTTCAGAATCTGGCTGATCTCCTTCTTTTCCGGAAGAATGGCCTTCAGCTTTTCCAATACTTGTTTTTTGTTTTCAAGTTCTTCGCGGATCTGTCCGATTTTACTCTGTTTGCGTTCCGCTTTGCGGATCTCGTCCTCTATCTGATTGAGTTCCACCTCAATATTCTCCAGTCGCTTCGCTTCCGGAGCATAATAGGAAAAGTAAAAGATCCCCACGAAAATCAGACCGATCAGCATGAACACACCCAACTGACCATACCAGGGTAGACTGTTCAGATCCATGTTAACCTGCCTTATTGGGAATTGTTTTACGAAACCGGCACGCGAGTTTGAACTTGAAAATATCCAACCCCGCCTGCTTGGACTTCACCGAAGTTTTCAGTTCTATATCATAAAAATGGTTCGTACTCTGCAGGTTGTTGATCAAATCCGCGATCAGGTTGTTCGACAACGCGTTTCCATCCAGGCTGAGGGAATTTCCGTTGAAATTCAACTTGGTGACCCAGACCCAGTCCGGCAGAGCGCTGCTCAATTGATCCATCATAATGACGGAGATGTTCTGCCGATTTTTCAGGTCACTGATAATGCGGACTTTCTGCTCCAGGTCCTTCTTGGTCCGTTCCAGCTGCTCGAGGGTTTTGAGGACCCCGTCCAGTTCAATCTTACGGGCCCGGCGTTCCGCCAGAGTACGCTCTCGACTGTTGATGTGGCTGGACTGGAAGAAGTACATTCCACCAATGAGTGCCAGCGTAACCACCACGGCGGAAACGGCCACCGGAACATTGAGTTGTGGCGTGCGTTCCTCATCGATCAAGCCGGGCGAATCCGCTCCGCCGCCGACATCCTTTTTTTCAGGATTTAAAAGGTTGACCTTGATCATTTTTTCTCTCCCACCGCCCTCAGGGCGAGACCCATGGCCACATTGAACACCGGGGCCATATCCTTGATGAAATCCAGATCGAATTTCTTCGGATTGATCTCAATGTTGTTGAAAGGATTGATGATCTCAATGGGAATATCGAATCCCTGGGAAAAGAAATCCGTTATGGATTCCAGGTTGGCCGTGCCGCCACTGAGCATGATGTGATCAATACGACCTTGCTGGGTATTGGAACGATAGAATTCAAAGGTCTTTCGGATTTCATTCTGCAACTCGTTGAATATCAGGTTGACAACCGGCTTGACCGCGGCCGGAGATACACCCTCCACGGGCCGTCCCTTCTTGACGGATTCCGCTTTTTCGTATTTCAGCGAAAGTTCCTTCTGGATCAGGTCCGTGAACTGGTTGCCTCCGAAGGCGATGTCACGAACAAAAACGGGCTGCCCCCCCCGGGTGATGACCACATTGGTCACCGTGGCGCCGATATCGATGATGGCGATACTGCGATCCCGGTACATATCGTAGTTGGTGACCACACTGTTGAGGATGGCAAAGGAATCGAGATCCACGATTGCCGGAATCTTCTCCGCGATGGTGACCACATTGAGATAATCGTTGAGTTTCTCTTTCCGGACCGCGGCCAGCAGAACACCGACGCGATCGGGACTCATGTCCGGAGACTCCACGATCTCATAGTCAATGTTGACCTCTTCCGGAGTAAAGGGGATGTGGGGACGGGCCTCCCAGATGATGTGTTCATGCATTTCACCGGGGCTGAGCCGCTGGACCTCGATCCGCTTCACAATCACGGAGCTGCCGGATACACCGAAAGAGAGCCTTTTCGCCCGGGTCTTACTTTCATAGAACACGTGCTGGATGGCATCCACCACGGCCGTGGAGTCCATGATGCTGCCCTCCACGATCGACTGAAAGGGAACCGGTTCATACCCCAGGGCTTCCAGTTCGTACACCACCTCCTTTCCCTTTTTCTTGGGTTTCAATTCCACAAGTTTCAAGGCAAAGGAACCGATATCCAGGCCCACGATTCTTTTGGGTTTTACAAAGTCTAATATTGCCATACCCTTTCTCCGTCCACTTAAACCTGCACTTCTATTCAATGCAGTAGCATAGGGTTTTTCAATTGTCAAGTCGATGCCCGCGCTTTTTGCAGTAATATCGGCCTTGTAAGCATTCAAGAAATGTGAAATCACCCCCCCCGGACAGATCAGGGAAATTTCTCTTATTGGCCAATATATCAGAATTTATGCCATTTCAGCCAGAACCGATTCCTGAACCCCTTCATGCCGCCTTGGATTGGGAATAGCGTTAAGTTTTTTTCGATATTTTTTTATTTTTATTGTGAAAATGTGCCTGAAACAGTGATACAGTCAGGGGTTGGGAGTGTGCTATAATGGCTTCATGCTACTGGACCTGATATACGGCCTGGTACTGATCATCAGCCTGCCTTTCATGGCAACCCGCTGGCTGAGTCGGGATCGACGCCGTCATTTTCTGCGCCGCTTTTCTCCCGGACCCATGACGTCGAAACGAAGCGGGAAACGAATCTGGATTCACGCCGTTTCCGTGGGAGAGGTCCGGGGCATCGCCCACCTGATTCACCACATCCATGACACCCTTTCCGAAAACCTGGTTCTCACGGTCACCACGCTTTCGGGATACCGCTGCGCCCGCGAAATTTTCCCTGAAATGGATGTTTTCCCAGCGCCGCTGGATTTCTCCTTCACGGTTCGCGCCTACCTGAAGCATCTCAATCCCCACCTGCTGATGTTCAACGAACTGGAGATCTGGCCCAACTGGACCCGCCTGGCGCGAAATCGCGGTGTTCCCATCCTGGTGATCAACGCTCGTATTTCGGACTCCGCCTTTCGTCGCTACCGTCGATTCAACCGCCTGTTCCGCGCCCCTTTTTCCCGCCCCAACCGCTGGATGGCGCAATCCGCTCTCTACGTTCCCCGTTTCAAGTCCCTGGGGATTCCGGAAAACCGCATACGGGTTTCCGGGAATATCAAGGCGGACCAGGCCCTGGAAGCCTCAGTGGCGGTGCCCGCCGAGGCGGAAGTGTTCTCCGGGGCCCGATGCGCCAGACCGTCGCGCCCCCTTGTGGTACTGGCCAGTACCCATGCGGAAGATGAAGCCGTTCTGTTTCCCGCCCTGGCCTCCATGCGCGACAGACCGGCAGTGATCATCGTGCCCCGCCACCCCGGTCGCGCCGGAGAGATTTCCCGCGCCCTGGACCGCCTGACCATTCCCCACGCAATCTGGAGTCGGATCGACGCCATCGATCTGGACACCCGGGTGTTGATCTACGACCGCATCGGTTTTCTGTTTCCCCTCATGTCCGTGTCGGATCGGGTATTCATGGGCGGAACATTTTCCCCACGTACCGGTGGACACAACCTGTATGAACCCGCGGTCCTGGGGTGTTCCCTCTTCGGAGGCCCCCACTACAACAACTTCCCCGATATCGGGGCTTCCCTGGTCGCGGCCGGCGCGTACCGTGTGATTCACAACCCGGAGGACGCGCAAAGGGAACTTTCCGAAAAGACCACCGCGGCGGAGGCATCGCGGCGAAGGGAGGCGGCCCACAGAGAAGTGGAGCTGCGACGCGGGTCCACGGAACGAATTCTGGAAGAGATTCGACAATGCCTCGATTGATCACCGTCATTGCCGCTCCCCTGTCGCTGCTCTACAAGAGTCTCGCCTGGCTTCAACGCACCTGGCGGGCGCGTCATCCCCGGGCGCCGGAGGGCATGTTCGTGATCTCCGTGGATGGAATCGCCTTCGGGGGCACGGGCAAAACCCCGATGTCCATTCGGGTGGGAAAGGAACTGCGGCAGCTGGGGATTCCCTTTGCCGTGATTACCCGGGGGTATGGATCACGCCTGGAAAAAACCGGCGCCCGGGTGGAACCGGGAATCCACGGTGCCGCGGATGTGGGCGATGAAGCGCTGATTATTCAGCGGAACCTGCCCGGAACCCCCATCTGGATCGGGAGGGACCGCCGGGCCTCATTGCGGGAAGCCGCACGCGCCGGCCTCCACGTGGCCGTTCTGGATGACGGATTCCAGTCCACCCATATTCCCAGGCATGTAAAGATCATGATGTTCAACCCGGACCAGCCCTGGACCTGGCTCCGCCACTTCCCCCGCCTCATGCGCGAGGCCGACCTCCTGCTGACTTTTTCTCCGGCCCGTCGGTCATGCCGTCTTCAATCCCACGGAACCTATTCCTTTCAACATGAAGGCTTTTTTAACGCCCGCGGCAAGCGCGTCGATGTGAAAGATCTGCCTCTTTTCGGATTTTCAGCCCTGGGTGACAATCGGCGTTTCCGCGAAGACCTGTCCCGCTTTCAGCTTGCCGGATTCAAGGCTTTTCCGGATCACCACGCCTTCTCCTCCCGGGACATGCGGGAACTGGAGCGGCGGCGGGGTGAAACGGATGCCCGCTTCCTGGTCTGCACGGAAAAGGACTTTGTCAAAGCGGTTCACGCGACTTGTGTCGAACTGCCTTTAATTTATGCCGCCAATGGAGTACAATTGGACTTTGATCTGCGTCAATACCTGCGACACCATGTCCCTGGACAAAACGAAGCACATACTTGAATATCTGGTGTTCCGCCTTTTTACCGGGGTGGTTCATATCTCTCCCCCCCGCATCCGTCGGCTGGAAGCACGCTGGCTGGAAGCGATATTCCGCCGCTTCAGCAGACGTCATCATCGGCTCGTAACCCACAACCTGGAGCTGGCCTTTCCGCTTCAGAGTCCGGAAGAGCGCCAACAACTCCAATCAAGGATATACCGCCATTATACTTCCCTGTTGGTATTGCTCGCGCGTCTCATGGCCGTTTCGAAACCGGACCGCCTTGTCACCGACCTTGAAATTCTGAACCCCGACCATCTGCGGAACGCCCTTGATCGCGGCCTCGGTGCCGTGGTCTTTTCCGCCCACATGGGCAACTGGGAGTTCCTTCCACTGGGAATTCACCGCGTCATCCATGCCCCGGTGGTCACCATCGCGCGTCCGCTGGACAACCGCTTCATCGACCGTCGGATGCGCAATTTCCGGCGGATCATGGGCTCCCGCCTCATCGACAAGCATGGCGCCATGAGATCCATGCTCAAGGCACTTGACCAGGGCGAGACCATACTGATGCTTACGGATCAGAACACGGTGGCGCGAGAAGGCGTTCCCGTTGAATTTTTCGGCCACCCGGTAAGCGCGGTCACATCCGCCGCACAGCTCCATCTGCGCAGGGGAACGCCCCTGGTACCGGCATTTCTTCGCGTGATCGAAGGGCAACCCGTACTGGAGTTCCGTCCCGAAATCCAATACACCCCCACCCGGGACCGGAACACGGACATTCGCAACCTGACCCAGATCTGTACGCGCGAGATCGAATCGGCGATCCGACGATCACCGGAGCAGTGGTTCTGGTTTCACAACCGCTGGAAAAACCACGCCAAAGGAGACAACCATGAAACGAAATAACCGCGGGCAGGATGAACTTCGCCCCATTCGCATCGAAACCGACTATCTTAAAGATATTCCCGGATCCGTTCTGATTGAGCATGGACAAACCCGTGTCCTGTGTGCCGCCACACTGGAACACCGTGTGCCGCCATTTTTGAGGGATTCAGGCAAGGGCTGGATCCGTGCTGAATACGGCATGTTGCCCGCGTCCGTGGGATTTCCACGCCTCGCCAGGGAACGCCATCGCACCCACAATCGGCATATAGAAATTCAGCGTTTCCTCGGCCGCACCTTGCGATGCACCTTTGATCTGGCCGCCATTGAGGGCAAAACCATCAACATCGATGCCGATGTGATTCAAGCCGATGGCGGTACGCGCTGCGCGGCCGTGAACGGCGGGCTCATCGCCATGACCCTGGCCCTGCGTCACCTGGTCTTCGAAAACATGATCCGCGACCTGCCGCCCATCCAGCCCGTCGCCGCGATCTCCCTGGGCATCAAGGATGGCGAAATCCTGGTGGACCTGGATCACAAGGAAGATGCCGCGGTGGACGCGGACATCAACATGGTGATCAGTGATGATGGCGAGATTGTCCAGCTGGGGGTATTCGCCGAGGAACACAGAATCCCCCGGGAGTTACTGGACCAGGCCATTGACAAGGGGATGA
>CAYVBC010000048.1:0-9923 GCA_964449545.1 uncultured Clostridia bacterium
ATGATGGATACGATATACAAAAGCGTGTAGAGCGGCATACCGAATCCAAGCTGCGCGGATATCTTTTTGGCTATGGGGTGGTTGATGAAGCCGGCGATGGTTGCGGGAAACGTAATCACCGATGAGGCGAAGATAATGGGAATAACACCGCCGGTGTTTACTTTCAGGGGCAGAAATGTACTCTGTCCGCCGAACATCCGGCGTCCCTGAATCCGTTTCGCGTAGGAAACCGGAATTCTTCGCTGCCCCATCTCAACAAAAACAATGAACCCGATCACGCCCACCATCAGGGCTATCAAGAAAATAATCTTGATGGGATTCATGTCGCCGGTTTGCAGCCCGGTGATGGTCCGGAAGGTACTGGGAACCAGTCCGATAACAATTCCGGCAAAGATGATCAGGGAAATCCCGTTGCCGATTCCCCGTTCGGAAATCTGCTCTCCAAGCCACATGATGAATATCGTGCCCGTGGTCAGCGTTAAGATGGCCACGAAACGGAAGCCCCAACCGGGATTCAATACCACCGGAAGTCCGCTTGGATTCATTTTTTCCAGAGCAATGGAGATACCGAATGCCTGAACCAGGCAGATCAGAACTGTTCCATACCGGGTATATTGCGTGATCTTACGCCGTCCCAGATCGCCTTCCTTTGAAATCCGTTCCAGATACGGCCAGACCACCTGCAACAACTGAAGGATAATGGACGCACTGATATAGGGCATGATTCCCAAAGCGAATATCGTCATACGAGACATATTGCGCCCGGAAAACATGTCCAGGAATCCAAGGAATGTCCCCTTGTTCTGATCAAAGAACTGCTGCAAAGCCTCGATGTTGATACCGGGAATGACGATCTGGGATCCGATCCGGTAAACGGCCAGCATCAGAAAGGTAAAGACAACCCGTTTTCTCAGTTCGGGAATCACAAAGATGTTGCGCAGAAAGGTAATCAATTTTGATCTCCTCCAAGTAGAACGGCACGTCCACCCTGCTTCTCGATTTTTTCAATGGCGGATTTTGAGAAACGGTGCGCATGAATCTCTACTTTACGGGTCAGGTTGCCCTGGCCGAGGATCTTGATCTTCACCTCTTTGCCCTTGACCATACCGATGCGGGCAAAATCTTCCGGCTTGATCTCAGCCAGTCCGGATTTTTCAATCCTGTCCAGGTTCACCACCGCATATTCAACTCGAAATATGTTTGTAAAACCGCGTTTCGGGATTCTTCGATGCAGCGGCATCTGCCCGCCCTCAAATCCCCGCTTGCGGGAATATCCGCTCCGGGACTTCTGGCCGTTCATACCGCGTCCGGCTGTTTTTCCCAAGCCGGAACCCGGGCCGCGTCCCACACGTTTTCTTTTCTTAATGGCGCCATCCGCCGGTTTGAGATTTGCCAGTGTGATCATTTCTCAACCTCCGTGACTTCGAGCATGAAGTCCACCTTTCGAACCATGCCCATGATCTCGGGACGTTTTTCACGAACCACGGCGGAGTTAATCCGCCTGAGGCCTAGGCCACGAATCACCGCGCGCTGTTTCTCCGTACGTCCGATCAGGCTCTTGACGAGCTTGATCCGGATCATGGGAAAGGAGTCAGTTTTTTTTACTGCCATAGGTCTTCCTCCTTCAGGTCGCGCTTCACGCGAATATCCTCCGGACGACTCAAATCCTTCAGTCCTTCCATGGTCGCACGGGCAACAGTCAGCGTGTTCTTGCTGCGCAGGCTTTTGGTCAGGATATTCTTGATCCCGCCGAGTTCCATGATGACCCGAACCGATCCGCCGGCAATCACTCCCGTTCCGGGAGAAGCGGGGCGCAGCACCACTCGGGCGGCACCAAAGGCTCCGATCTTGTAATATGGAATCGTCTGGTTCATTATGGGAACATTCACCAGGTTCTTCTTTGCGTCCGCCACAGCTTTTTTGATGGCCAGGGGAACTTCCCGGGCCTTGCCGGTACCCAGACCGACACTGCCGTTCTTGTCACCCACCACCACGGCGGCGGAGAAGCGAAGGTTCTTTCCGCCCTTGACCACCTTCGTGACCCGGCGAATCGAAATGACCTGTTCTTCATACATGGGTTCCATCGTATCCATTTCGCGCACTTGCTTCTCCTTACAACTGAATGCCGTTCTCACGGGCTGCGTCAGCAAAAGCCTTTACCCGACCGGTATAAATGCAAATTCCCCGGTCGAATACAACTGAAGAGATCTTTTGTTTCTTCAGTCGATCAGCGATTACCTTGCCCATCAGTTTAGCGGCATCAGCATTTTTTGTACTTTTCAACTGGGAGCGGATATCCTTTTCCAGTGTATTGGCATACGCCATTACCTTTCCGTTCAGATCATCCACAACCTGGGTGTACAGGTACTTGTTACTGCGTACAATGATCATCCGCGGACGCTCAGGCGTCCCATTGATCCTTTTTCGCACGGACTTGCGCACCCGATCACGTCTTCGTTTATTGACGATATATTTTGGTGTGATCATATTATACTCCTGCGGTCTTACGTACTTTCTGGCGCAGATATTGACCCTCGATCCGGATTCCCTTCAATTTGTAGGGTTCCACGGGACGAATCTTCTGGATATTGGCGCAAACCTGCCCCAGAAGCTGTTTGTCATGCGAATGCAGGGTAAAGCCACCAGGATTTTCCTGGGTGGCGGTCACGCCATCAGGCAACTCAAAATTCACGGGATGGGAATGACCTACCTGAAGGTTGATTACATTCCCCTTGACCGTGGATCTCCAGCCCTTTCCCACAATGGAAAGTTTCTTGGAATATCCCTGGGTAACACCAATTATGGCATTGCGAATCAAACTCCAGGTAAGACCATGAGCGGCGCTGGCATCATCACTGCTGCGATTCACCCATACGCCCTTCTCTTCCACTTTTACTTCAATTCCCTGATGGATCGGAACCTGAAGTTCACCCTTGGGGCCCTTCACCCGCACGGACTCCTTTTGAATTTCAAAAGTGACCGACGGTTCAAATTCAATCGGTTTGGATGCTAGCCTTGACATGCTTCCTCCTACCAGATATGCAGCAGTATTTCACCGCCGACCCGGCTTTTCGTGCACTCCCGCCCCGTCATAATTCCCCGGGACGTTGAGATCAAAGCCACACCCAGTCCGCCGAGAACCTGGGGTACCTCTTCGGATGACGCATACACCCGGCATCCGGGCTTTGAAATCCGCTTCAAGCCTTCGATTACACTTTTTTTGCCGCTGTATTTCAAATCCACGACGATCTGTGGAGGGAAAAGACTGCTTTCCACTTTGAAGTTTGTGATGAATCCCTCACGCTTGAAAATTTTGACAATTTCCAGCTTGATCTTTGACAAGGGGATGGAAACCGACTTCTTTTCCACCATTGCGGCGTTACGGATTCGGGTTAAAAGGTCTGCAATAGGGTCCGTATGTGTCATGTTTCCTCCTACCAGGACGACTTGGTTACGCCCGGGATTTCTCCTCTCAAAGCAAGCTCACGAAAACAGAGCCGGCATATCTCAAACTTCTGGTATACCGCCCGCGGCCTGCCGCAAAGCCGGCAACGGGTACGTTTTCGCACGTTGTATTTCGGGGTTCTTAAAGATTTCGCGATCGTTGATGTCTTTGCCACCTGATCCTCCTTTACCGAAAGGGCATGCCCAGATGCTTGAGCAATGCCAGCGCCTGACTATCCGTCAGCGCGGAAGTGACTATGGTCACCGCCATCCCTTTCTGGTTATCCACCTTGTTGTAATCAATCTCCGGGAATACCAGTTGATCCTTCAAGGCCAGAGTATAGTTACCTCTTCCATCAAAGGAGCGGGGAGAAACTCCCCGAAAATCCTTGATCCGCGGCAACACGACACTGACCAGGCGATCCATGAACTCATACATGCGGATTCCTCGTAAAGTAACAGTGGCTCCCACCGCCATTCCTTCACGAAGCCTGAATTGGGCGATTGACTTCCGTGCCCGTCGTATCGAGGGTTTCTGTCCCGTTACGATCGTCAGCTCTTCGATCACCTTATCAAGAATCTTGATATTCTGGGTGGCTTCTCCCACTCCGGAATTAACGACGATTTTCTCCAGCCTGGGCACCATCATGATGTTCGGGAGTTCCAGCTCATCCTTGATCCGCCCTCGGATTTCGTCTTTGTATCTCGTATACAATCTGCTCATCACAATACTCCTAATCAAGGGGGGTACCGCATTTGCGGCAAACCCGTGCCTTGCCGGAATCGGACACCTTGTTCCCGACCCTCACGCCCTGTTCACATTCACGGCAATAGTATTGCACGCTGGACAGGGGAATAGATCCTTCTTTTTCCACGATTCCGCCCTGAATGTTTTTCTGAGGATTGGGGCGCACATATTCCTTTACCAAATGAACCTTTTCCACAACAACCCGATGCTTTTCCGGAAGAAAACGCATAATTTTGCCGATTTTCCCCTTGTCGGCGCGGGGACCGCGAATCACAACAACGGGATCGTTCTTTTTCAGCTTGGTTTTAAAAATTGGTTTTTCCTTCATCACAGCACCTCCGGGGCCAGGGAAACGATCTTCATGAAGCGCTTCTCACGCAATTCACGAGCCACGGGGCCAAACACCCGTGTTCCCACGGGTTCGCCCTGTTTATCGATCACCACCGCGGCATTATCGGAAAACCGGATGTAGGAGCCATCCCGACGACGGACTTCCTTGCGCGTACGCACAATGACTCCGCGAACCACTTCACCGGAACGAATCTTTGAATTCGGTTCAGCCGCCTTGACTGAACCCACGAACACATCTCCAACGTGAGCCACTTTGCCCACCGCCCCGCCCAGCGCGCGGATAAACTGAATTTCCTTGGCGCCGGAGTTGTCCGCCACTTTCAAGCGAGTCTGCATCTGAATCATTTGGACACCTCGCTCTTGGCATCATCCGTCTTCACAACCGGAGAAGAGGAAATCACCTCTTCCAGCAACCACTTCTTTCGCTTGCTGATGGGACGTACCTGGCGGATCCGGACGACATCTCCGGGTTTTCCCAGATTTCCTTCGTCGTGGGCCAGGAACTTTTTCCGCATACGGACGGTTTTTTTATACATGGGATGTTTGTAAATCCGTTCGACGCTCACAGTGACGGTCTTTTCCGCCTTGTTGGACACCACAACCCCGGTAAGGGTAATGGACTTCTTTTTCTGTCCCGTTTCTTTATTTGGCATTGTCTGACCTCTTTTCACGCAGAATCGTTATCAATTTTGCGATATCCCTGCGGGTGGAGCGGATCTTGAATGGATTCTCGGCCTGCCCCATTGATTTCTGCATACGTTGCTTGAATATCTTGTCTCTGGACTCCGCCAGTTTACTTTCAATCTCTTCCGTCGTCATTGAACGAATATCTTTGGCCTTCATTTCATCACTCCTACTTCTTGCGCGTGGTGAAACGCGTGCGGATAGAGAATTTGCCCTGCGCAAGACGCATGGCTTCCTTGGCTACGGTTTCGGAAACACCCTCCAGTTCATACAGGATGGTTCCTCTCTTCACCACGGCAACCCAGAACTCGGGATCGCCCTTCCCCTTTCCCATCCGGACTTCAACCGGCTTGGAGGTAACGGGCTTATCCGGAAACACCCGGATCCACAGCTTCCCACCACGTTTGATATAGCGGTTAATGGCCACACGACCGGCCTCGATCTGGCGCGCCGTAATCCACGCGTTGGAAAGGGACTGCAGTGCGAAATCGCCGAAAGCCAGGGTGTTGCCCTTTGTGGCCTTTCCACGACGCTTGCCGCGAAACTGCTTTCTATGTTTTACCTTTGATGGCATTAACATGGCTATTCTCCTTTTTCGGCAATATCAAGGGACTGCTTCTTGTAGCGTTCCTTCTCCTTGTCGCTGGTGTATATCCACACCTTGATGCCGATCTGACCATAATCCGTGAATGCTTCCGTGAATCCATAATCAATGTCAGCGCGAAGAGTCTGCAAAGGCAGTTTTCCCACAAGATACCATTCCGACCTGGCAATTTCAGCACCACCCAGTCGTCCGGACAGCTTGATCTTGATTCCCGTTGCTCCGGCCCGTAACGTGGAGTCTACGGATTTACGCATGGCACGGCGAAATGAAATTCTTCTCTCGATCTGATACGCCACACCCTCAGCCACAAGCTGAGCGATCAATTCGGGGTATTTGATCTCGATCACGTCAACCAGGATTTTGTCCAGTGTCATCTCGGCAATCTCGCTGATCTCTTTTTTAATCTTCTGAATGCCGGAGCCGCCCTTGCCGATGATAATACCCGGACGGGCGGTGTTGATCTGGACACGAATGGTATCGGAAATCCGTTTTACTTCAATAGAAGCGATTCCCGCGTGTTTGTAACGTTTTTTAATGGTGCGCCGGAGTTTCAGGTCCGAGTGGAACAGATCAATATACTGCTTCCCGCTGGAGTACCAAAGGGACAACCAGCTTTTATTGAACCCCAGGCGAAAACCGTATGGATGCGTTTTCTGTCCCATTATTTCTCCTCTCTTTCATCTAAACAAACCGTAATATGTGCGTACTTTTTCTGAATACTGACGCCGCGTCCCCGTGGCGCCGCGCGAAACCGCTTCAGGAAAGGAGCCTTGTCCACAAATATGGTTGAGACATACAGATTGTCCACATCAACGTTCGGAAACTTGACCTGGGCATTGGCGATGGCTGAATTCAGCACCTTCGCGATCTGGCCGGCTGCTTTTTTACGTCGGCTGAAAGTCAAAATGGTGAGGGCCTCTCCGGCATCCTTTCCCCGGACGAGGTCCGCCACAAGCCGGCTCTTCTGCGGCGATGTCTTCATGTAGCGACCTTTAGCTATTGCGATGTGACCCATGGCTTTCTCCTCTACTTCTTACCCTTGGACGTGTGCCCTTTATAATTGCGGGTAGCCGCGAACTCGCCCAGCTTGTATCCAACCATGTTCTCGGTGACAAAAACAGGTATGAACTTCTTGCCGTTGTGAATGGCGAGGGTCATTCCAACCATTTCCGGAATTACCGTGGACGCACGCGACCAGGTTTTGATAATTTCCCTGGACTTCGTGTTCTTGATACGCAGAACTTTCTGGAACAACTTGTCTTCAATATATACGCCTTTCTTAATTGACCGTGGCATGGATCACTTTCTCCTTCTTCTGACGATGAACTTCTGTGTCCGCTTGTTGCGACGCGTCTTGTAGCCCTTGGTGGGAACACCCCATGGGGTTACGGGGATCCGTCCACCCTTGGTCTTGCCCTCACCACCACCGTGGGGATGATCGACCGGATTCATGACCGTCCCACGAACATGGGGTCTGCGACCGAGCCAGCGGGTGCGTCCCGCCTTACCGATCTTGATGTTTCCGTGTTCCACGTTTCCCAGCTGCCCGATGGTGGCGCGGCATTCAGTCAACACCTTGCGCAATTCCCCGGATGGCATCTTCAAAAGAGCATAGCGACCTTCCTTTGCCATCAGGGTCACGGATGAGCCGGCGGTACGGGCGATCTGTCCGCCCCGTCCCAGAAAAAATTCAACGTTGTGAAGCACCGTGCCTACGGGGATATTTATGAGTCTGAGGCAATTCCCCGGCGTAATTTCCGCTTCTCCATCCGTGGAGATGACCGGGTCACCCACTTTGACACCCAGAGGCGTCAGAATATAGCGACGTTCTCCATCCGAGTACTTCACCAGAGAGATCCTCACCGTACGGTTGGGATCGTATTCGATGGTTTCGATGACACCGGAAACATCCAGCTTGTTGCGCTTGAAATCAATTATTCTGTATTTCCGCTTGTGCCCGCCACCACGGAATCGGAGCGTAATCCGGCCCGTATTGGCCCGGCCTCCGCTTTTCTTCAACGAAGAAACCAGTTTCCGATAGGGCTTGTTGGTGGTGATCTCATCGTAGGTGTACCCCGTTTTCCCCCGCTGACCGGGAGTCCTGGGATTATATGTTTTAATTCCCATTATACCACCTCGAAGTATTCAATCATTTTCGCGGCCTTCTTTAACTGGACATAGGCCTTCTTCCACTTGGGTCGATTCCCGGTATAGCGCCCGTAACGCTTTTCCTTACCGGCAAAGTTCATCACCCGCACCGAATCCACTTCGGTCTTGAACAGCGTTTCCACCGCCGCCTTGATCATGATCTTGTTCGCGTTGGGATGAACCTTGAAACAGAGAGTGCGGACCTGGTCCTTCAAGTCCGTCGACTTCTCCGTTATGAACGGCGCGACAATCACATCCGTATGTTCGAGTTTCATTTGAGCACCTCTACCAGCTGGGTCACGGCGTCCATTGAAAACATGATGTGTCCGTAATCCAGGGAATCATAGACATTGATTTCTGTATAATCAATGGCCTTGATGTTCGGAATATTCCGGGTAGACAGGAGAAGCGAAGAATTTTCCCGTTTGTCAACGATCAGGAGCTTTTCAAAAGAAAACTTGGCAAGCGCCTTGATCATGTCACGTGTTTTGGCCGATTTGATGTCCAGCTTGTCCACAATGACGATCCGCTCATTCCGTACCTTGTCAGAGAGAACGGATTTCAACGCGTTACGACGGGCCTTTCGGGGCATCTGAAAGGAATAATCCCTGGGACGCGGTCCGAATGTGGTTCCGCCCTTACGCCAGATCGGACTCCGTGAAGTACCCATCCGCGCACGACCGGTGCCCTTCTGCTTCCATAATTTACGTCCCCCGCCGGAAACCTGGTTACGGGGTTTCGTACAAGCCGTCCCGCGTCTGCGGGCAGCCATGTGGCTCTTGACGGCTTCATAGATCAAGTGCTCCTTCAGAGGATAGTCAAAAATTTCTTCCGGGAGATTAATCTCGCTGACTTCCTTGTTTTCTATATCCTTGACCTTCAGCTTTACCATTGTTAACTCCTCTTGAAGGAATCCTTCAGCACCATCACGTAGTTGCCGTTGAATCCCGGGACAGCGCCACGAACAAGGATCAGGTTGTTTGCCGCGTCGATGCGTACAATCCGCAGACCTTTCACTGTTTTGCGAATTCCGCCCATACGACCCGGCATCTTCTTTCCCTTATGTACCTTGCCGGGATACGCGCACATTCCCGTGGAACCGGGACGTCTGTGGAACATGGACCCGTGAGTGGCCTTACCACCGGCAAAATTCCAGCGCTTGACGACACCCTGAAATCCCTTGCCTTTCGTGGTGCCCACGACGTTTATGGTTTCCTGCTCTTCAAAGATATCCACCTTGACGGTATCACCCACATTTACGGCATCATCTTTGACAAAAAATTCCCGGATGACTCGAGTTGCGGGAACACCGGCTTTGTCAAAATGCCCTTTCATGGGACGATTCACCCGCTTGACCTTGTTCTCTTCCACCAGGCCCAACTGGACCTTATTATGAGGCAGGTTTTTATCTGCTTTGTTCTGTACCACGACGCAGGGACCGGCCTGGATTACCGTAACCGGATGAACCCTTCCTTCATCGTCGAACAACTGGGTCATTCCAATCTTTTTCCCAATCAGTCCTTGTATCATTTCACTCACCTTTCCTTCACGTCCTGAAACGCGGGCCGCTAATTGGATTTCACTTCAACTTCAACACCGGCAGGCAGGTCCATTTTTTTCAATTCCGCGATTGTATCATCATTGTGTTCGCGGATTTCAATTAACCTGCAATGGGTCCGACGCTCAAAATGCTCCCGGGACTTTTTGTCCACATGGGGAGATCGAAGTACGCAGAAACGCTCAATCCGGGTGGGGATGGGAATCGGTCCCGCCACCAGTGCTCCGGTTCGCTTGGCTTTCGCCACGATCTCAGCGGATGATTTATCCAGGATGCGGCTGTCAAAGGACTTCAGTCTAATACGAATTTTAGTTGCCATATTTTATCCTACTCAATAATGTCGGTCACGGAACCGGCGCCGATCGTACGTCCGCCTTCACGAATGG
>CAYVBC010000049.1:0-9922 GCA_964449545.1 uncultured Clostridia bacterium
CCATTTCTACTTCGTACACCGTGATTTCAAACAGATTCAGGAATCACTGGAATCGACTTCGTCCAGCGAGCTCTCTGAAGAAAGCCTGCGTGATATGGAAACCGGATATCTGGAAATCGCCTCCTCACTGGGAATTCAAGTCACCGAGATCTGGAACAATGGAAGCATCGACGAGGTCTCACAGAACCTGATCGCATCCATATCCGAACTCCTTACCGTGGATTGAGTTTCCTGTAAACTGCGAATAACCGCTGACAATCTCCTTTATGTCAAAGAAAAATCGAGGCAATTTGAAAATAAAGCTTGATTTGCAGGAAATTTGGGCTTAAAATTAGGATCTGTGAGGAGTAAGATAGTGGACATCAGATTGGCCGGATTTAACGTGGACGCCGAGATCCTGAAACTCATCCCCAGTGATCCGGCAATTCCCGTAACTCCAGAAACGATCAGTGCCGCATATGCGAGAATAAGCCGCAGTAACCACGATGTGACACAACTCCGGAAACGGTCTCGTAAAGAGGTCGCCCGCTCCCGCGCCTCCAATTCAAAAATTATTTTTGAGATGGGGCACCATTCCATAGCGGAACACGCTGTGTTCAATTTTGACATCATGGGCATTTCCCGACTCGCAATGGAGGAACTCGAACGTCTTCGCCTTGTGTCCTACACTGAAAAATCCCAGAGATATGTCAAACTTAACGGGGACTTCACTGTTCCTGAAGAGATTACCGATCCCCGGCTTCGTTCCCGTTTTATGGAAACGGTGGAAGCCCTTAACGTCTTTTACCTGAAAGCCTGTGCCGCCATAGAAACAATGATTTCCGGAACCGAACAAACCGGGACTTCTCCTCAATCCTTCAGTGAAAAAGCAAAGGAAGATGCCCGATATGGATTGCCTCTGGCCACCCGGGGACAATTGGGGATGACCATCAACGCACGGAACCTGGAGCATCTACTGCGCCGTACGGCCAACAGCAGTATCCGGGAAGTCAGGAAAGCGGGCAATCATATTTTTAACCTGGTTCGCGACATTGCCCCTTCCCTTCTCCTTTTTCCGGAGCCATCCCCCTTCGAACTCGCGATGGCAACTGATTTCAACCAGGCGGTCCGAAACATTTCCCTTCCCGTTGAAGACGCGCCCGGCGGTGAGGTCACTCTGATGAACCCGCCTGAAAAGGGTGACGATCATATCCTCGCGGCTGTATTCACTCATGTGCATTCGGTTTCCTTTACCGTGGCGCTTGAATTCGTGATCAACCTTTCAATGGAACGGAAACGAGAGCTCTTCCGGGTATTGTTCCGGGAGATGCGGTTCTTTGATACGCCCCCGAGAGAATTTGAACTTCCCGATTTCACCTTTGATACAGTCGTCAGTGCCGCCTGTTATGCCCAATTGAAACGGCATCGGATGGCCACTTTGCTCCCCGGTCCATACCTTCCATCCCTGGGATGCACCACGCCGGAAGCATTTGTGCCATCAGGGATTCATGATGAATTCCTGCGAATGATTGAAAAAAGCGAATCCATGTACAACGAGTTGCTTGTCCACTTCCCCTCAGCGGCTCCCTATGCCCTGACCAATTCACACAGGCGCAGGGTGATTGTAAAGATGAACCTGAGGGAAATGTACCATTTCTCCCGCCTTCGTCAGGATGAACATGCCCAGTGGGACATTCGTCATCTTGCGGATCGAATGATTCAGGAAGTCAGGCGTCATACACCTCTGGGAGCCATGTTGATATGCGGGAAAAGCGATTACACGGAATTGTATGACACGGTTTTCAACAAAAACCCAATATATCGTACATAAGGAGATTTTATTATGTCTGAAAAATCCTACAACGCCTTTGAAATGGCGCAGAAACAGTTTGACGATGTGGCGGATCAGCTCGGACTTGATTCAGGAACCAGGGAACTCTTGCGCACCCCGCAACGGGAATACCATTTCACCATCCCTGTAAAAATGGATGATGGAACCACCAAGGTCTTCCAGGGCTTCCGGGTTCAACACAATGACGCCCGCGGCCCCAGCAAAGGCGGAATCCGTTTCCACCCCCAGGAAACCATTGATACGGTTCGCGCGTTAGGTACCTGGATGACATGGAAATGCGCGGTTGTCGACATCCCTCTTGGCGGTGGAAAAGGTGGCGTGATCTGTGATCCGCATAATCTTTCCATGCGGGAGCAGGAACAGATCTGTCGTGGTTGGATCAGACAGATTGTGCGCAACATCGGCCCGGTCCAGGATGTTCCCGCACCGGATGTGATGACCAATGCCCAGCACATGGTCTGGATGATGGACGAATATGAAAAGATCATGGGCGGCAAATACCCCGGCTTCATCACCGGAAAACCGGTCGGTGTCGGCGGTTCTCTTGGAAGAACCGAAGCCACCGGCTTCGGTGTGATGTTTACGGTTCGCGAAGCCTTGAAGAAACTCGGTGTGGATATCAAAAAAACCACCGCTTCTTTTCAGGGATTCGGCAATGTCTCCCAGTATGCCATTCAACTCTTCCAGGAATACGGCGGTAAGGCTGTTTGTGTTTCCTGCTGGGATCAGAAGGACCAGAAGTCCTACGCCTTCAAGAGAGCAGCGGGCATCGACCTCGATGCGCTGCGTGGCATTACCAATAAGTTCGGAGACATCGACAAGGCGGAAGCCCGAAAGCTGGGATATGATATTCTGGATGGCGACGACTGGATCAGTGAAGATGTAGACATCCTGGTTCCCGCCGCCCTGGACAACCAGATCAATGCCGGAAACGTGGATAAGATTTCGAAAAAGGTCATCATGATCGCTGAAGGCGCCAATGGCCCCACCACACCGGAAGCTGACGAGGTGATCAAAAGCCGTGGAATTTATGTGATCCCCGACTTCCTCGCCAACGCCGGAGGCGTTACCTGCAGCTATTTCGAACAGGTTCAATGCAACATGAACTACTTCTGGACCAAGGAAGAAGTTCTGACCAAGCTGGACCTGATCATGTCCAAGGCCTTTCATGAGGTACACCGGCTTCACGAACAGAAAAAAGTGTACATGAGAGATGCCGCTTACATGATCGCGATTCAGCGTGTGGCTGAATCCTGCAAAATGCGCGGCTGGGTCTAATATCATAGGGGGCGGGAAATACCCGCCCCCTTTTCCCTTTTCCGCGCACCCCGACACATTGTTTTCCCTACTCATCCATGCTATCTATAACCATGAATTTCGAAGGGTGTCCTGAATGAAAAACGTCAAACCGAAACCTGAATGGCGGATCATCGTCGAAATGCTGGAGAAAATCGATGTGGTTCTACTGAACCGGGTACTTCGTCGCATGATCTATTACCTCTTCAAGCGAAACATCAGTGAAATCACGGATGTATTGCAGATGCTGGAACCCTCATACAAGTCCGGAAGTTCTTCGGATTCCCTCTATTCCAACGTCCCCAATCCCAAGGTGGACATCCAATCTCTGCGCCATTTTTCGCATGAAATATTCAAGGTTGCGGAAGAACATATTCCACTGGATGAGATCACGCGCCAGGTCCACTTCTGGATGGCTCAGGAACGCAGTCGTTTTCTCTCCATAGCCGTTGAAAACATTAACATCGCACTGATGGATATCCGGGAAACCCTCAACCGCTTCATGAACATCCCCAGAGGAGAGAGCTACCTTTCTCCCGACGAATTCATGAATATCCGTGTCGCGCTCATTCGGCGTTTCTTTTCCAACAACCTCCGGTACATCAATGTCGCGAAGCATTACATCAAGGTGATTGATTTCCATGAAATCCTCGAAAACACCATTGGACCGGGACGGGGCAGCGGCAAACTGGGTGGAAAAAGTTCCGGGCTCATCCTTGCCGCAAAAATTTTAGAATCGGAACGAAAGGGCAATCCGGATCTCGAAAATGTTCATATTCCCCGGAGCTGGTATGTCACTTCCGACACTATCATGGATTTCATCCATACCAACGCGCTGGAAGAGATCATCAGCATCAAGTACATGGAGACGAATGAGGTACGGGCCGGCTATTCCTACCTCCAGCAACTCTTCAAACATGGATTCTTTCCCCCGGAAATTGTGGATCAGTTGGAATCACTTCTGGGGAAAATCGGAGATGTGCCAATTATCGTACGTTCTTCCAGCCTGCTGGAAGATAGTTTTGAAGCCGCATTTTCAGGCAAATACAAAAGCCTTTTCCTCTCCAATACCGGCACTCGCGCTGAACGACTCGTACACCTGCTGGATGCCATGGCTGAAATATTCTCCAGCACTTTCGGGCCCGATCCCATAGAATATCGCAAGGAAAGGGGCCTGCTTGATTTCCAGGAAGAGATGGGCATCCTGATCCAGGAGGTTGTGGGTACACGCATCGGAAATTATTTCGCTCCCACCTTTGCCGGTGTTGCGTTCAGCCGGAACGAATTCCGATGGTCTTCACGAATTGATCGCAGTGACGGCATGGTCCGCCTGGTCGTGGGGTTGGGAACCCGCGCGGTTGACCGTGTCGGGGATGATTACACATATCTCGCCTCCCCGGGAAAACCCGGATTGCGGGTCAACATCAAGTATGAGGATATCAACAAATATTCCCAGAGCAAAATCGATGTGCTGAACCTGGAAACCAATCAATTCGAAACATTGCCCGTTTCACATTTTCTCCGCCGGTATGCCCATGAATTCAACGGAATTGAAAAGGTCGTATCCCTGGATCGGGAGGGAACGCTTGTGGCACCCGTGGGCACCCTGTTGAACATCGAAGAGAACGACATGGTGGTAACGTTTCAGAAGCTGACGGACAACTCCCGCTTCTTTCAGCAGATTCACACCCTTCTGAAACTCCTCGAAGCCGCGTTACACACTCCCGTGGATATGGAATTCGCCTCTGACGGCACGAATCTCTTCATTCTCCAATGCCGGCCACAATCTCAGTTGGTCTCTCACGAGGAAGCCGTGATCCCGAATGATATCGATCCGGAAAAGCTTGTATTTCAGGCCAATCGGTTTATATCACCCGGGGCCCTCCCCGAAATCCAGTTCATCGTATATGTGGATCCTGAAGCCTATGGGAACCTCTCATCAGCCGAAGAGATGAAACATGTGGCTTCGGTGATTTCCCGCCTGAACAACCTGATTCCCAAACGGAGCTTCTTATTGATCGGTCCGGGCCGCTGGGGCTCCAGGGGAGATATCCGTCTCGGCGTGCCGGTTTCCTACAGTGACATCAACAACTCGGCAATGCTGGCCGAAGTGGCCATGCAGAAAAAAGGATATGTTCCGGAACTCTCATTCGGAACCCATTTCTTTCAGGATCTGGTGGAATCGGACATCAAGTACCTTCCTCTGTATCCCCATGAGGAGGGCAACCTTTTCAATCGTTCCCTTCTGCTGGACGCCCCCAACAGCCTGCTGGATTTTTTCCCTCAGGAATCGAAAATCATGGAAAAAGTCGTCCAAGTGGTCAATTCAGCGGATATACTGAAAAATTCCGTCTTCTCCGTTGCCATGGACAGCGAACGGAGCCTGGCGGTGGGATACCTCAGACCCAAGGACTAGGTACAGATCCCTTAGGATTCGATTACACCCAACTCACGTCCTGTGGAACGGAATGCCTCCAGAGCGGAATTGATCTGCTCACGGGTGTGGATGGCGGACAGCTGCACTCGGATCCGAGCCTGGCCCCTCGGTACGACGGGGAAAAAGAATCCCACCGCAAAGATACCTTTTTCATAAAGACGCCTGGCGAATTTCTGCGAAAGCATCGCGTCATCGGGAAAGCTTCCAAAAAGGATGGGTACGATGGGATGCACACCGGGAACGACATGGAACCCCATCGCCTCCATGGAGGAGCGGAAATACATCGTGTTCTTTTCAAGTGTTTCTCTGAGCTCTCCCATTGACTCCAACATGTTAAACGCCTCAATGGAGGCGCCTGCAATCGCGGGAGCCAGTGTATTGGAAAATTGATACGGGCGGGATTTCTGTCGCAGGATATCGATGATTTCCTGGCGACCGGTTGTGAATCCACCGGAAGCGCCCCCCATGGCTTTTCCCAGAGTTGAGGTGATAATATCGATCTCTCCACTTACCCCACAGTATTCCATGGAGCCCCTGCCTGTTTTTCCAAAGAATCCCGTTGCATGGGACTCATCCACCATAACCATGGCGCGGTACTTACGCGCCAGTTCAACGATTTCCCCCAGTCGGGCCACATCCCCGTCCATGGAAAATACACCATCCGTGACAATGAGAATTCTTCTGGCCGGTCGCCACTCATCATCCATGGAGACTTTCCCCGCGGCCTTCTGAAGCGATTCTTCCAGCGAATCCATGTCCGAATGTGAATAAATAAATCTTCGAGCCCGGCACAGACGGATTCCGTCAATGATACTGGCATGGTTGAACGCATCGGTTACGATAGCGTCATCCGCGCCCAGAAGAGGCTCAAACAATCCGCCATTGGCGTCAAAGCAGGAGGAATACAGGATGGTATCATCCGTACCGTGGAACTGGGCGATCCGCTTTTCCAGTCGAATGTGAACATCCTGCGTGCCGCAGATAAAACGAACGGAAGAGAGTCCGAATCCATACTGATCCAGTGCCTCCCCAGCCGCTTTGATCAGGCGTGGATGGTTGGACAGGCC
The DNA here is from genome assembly GCA_964449545.1 of uncultured Clostridia bacterium. Classification (GTDB taxonomy): domain Bacteria; phylum Acidobacteriota; class Aminicenantia; order UBA2199; family UBA2199; genus UBA876. The sequence continues at coordinate 6,632 of CAYVBC010000049.1, forward strand.
GAGATAGTTGTTGGCACAGAAATTCAATACTTTTCGCGGTGGGTCACTCTCAGGGAATCGGACATCAATCCCCGGTTTCTGATCAGAGAGGATGACCCTCTCCTCTTTGTACAGTCCGGCACTTTGAATTTCATTCAATTCGGCTTTCAAGCCTTCTTTCAGATGGTCAAACATTCAGGTCTCCAATACGTTTCGGTGATGCCTGATTACGGGAAATATCCGGTTCCAATCTACTTCTGAACACCCAGTGATTGCAGCAACTCAACAATTCTCGTAACCGTGTCAAAGGCTTCCGGAGTGGCTTTTCCATCGGGAATCTGAATGGAACACTCCCTTTCGAGAAAACGTTTCAGGGAAACCATTGAAAATGAATCCACAATCCCACTGCTGATCAGCGGCGTCTCAAAGCTGACCTGCACATCATCATCCTCATCCAGGTATTCGTCCTGGATGTACTCAAGTATTACATCTTTTAAATCAGCCATTCTTGACTCCTATGGATGTTTTATTACCTTGAACGGGGTATTGGAGACGTTCCACATCAACCGGTTAATGGAGACAATCCTGTTTCCGTCAGGCTCGATCGTAAGATGAATATTATCCAGTTTGCGACCGCATGTCAAGGTTTGTTCCGGTGACGGGCAGAGAGGATATCATTTGACTTCTCCATCTTTCGGGGCTATAATCCGGCTGTTTTCACCCAACATAATATGGAAGAACTGAATATTCCAGACAGTTTCAACACCGAACTCCTGAAGCTGGTTGAAAAGCATTCCAGTGAACTGGAAAAAGCTTTTCACATCCGGCTCTCCCTCCGGGGCAACAAACTCATGATCGATGGGCCCAAAGTCCATCGCCAGCGGTTCTTGGAGTATATGGAAAAGCTGTTCTCCAATTCACAGCTGACACGCCGAGATTTCGAACTCTCATTGAGCATGGCGAAAAACGGCCGTCTGGACTCCCTGGAAGAGGAGATGCGTACGCCTTTCTGTATCCGCATCAACGGCCGTGAAGTCTCCCCCCGAACCATCAACCAGAAAAGATACCTGGAGTCCATGAGCAGCCAGACCGTAACCTTCGGAATCGGTCCCGCCGGTACAGGAAAAACATACCTGGCCATTGCAATGGCATTGAATCACCTCCTGGACAAGGCCGTGGATCGGATTGTGCTTACCCGCCCTGTTGTGGAAGCCGGTGAGAATCTTGGGTTCCTTCCCGGGGATATTCAACAGAAGGTTAATCCCTACTTCCGGCCCCTTTATGATTCTTTGTACGACCTCATCGGTTTTGAAAAGACATCTGAACTCATAGAACGGGAGATCATTGAGATCGCGCCCCTGGCATATATGCGCGGGCGAACCATCAACAACGCTTTTATCATTCTTGATGAAGGTCAGAACACGCTCTCTTCCCAGATGAAGATGTTCCTGACCCGGTTTGGTACCCGTTCCCGGGTGGTCATCACCGCGGACATCTCTCAGATCGATTTGCCGGACCCCGGAAAATCAGGAATTTTCCGGGTCATCAAGATTCTGAACCATATCAAGGGAATCCGCATTGCAACCCTTACGGCAAAGGATGTGGTTCGCCATCCGCTGGTGGCACGAATCATCGACGCGTATGATCAGGTGAACGCTCCATGAAACTGAAGTTGAACATGGCTGAAAAGCCCCATTCCAACGGCAATATCGTACGCAGTCATGGTCGTGGATTCTGGATCACCTGTATGATTCTCACGCTGCTGATCTCCTATTCGCTCTACATCCCCCGGGGAACATCCCTGACAGGACAGATTCTGAAACCCGGCGATATTGCCCGTGAGGACATCATCGTTAAACATGATGTCACATTGCAGGATGACTTCAGTACCCGTGAAAAGATCAGTGAGGCGCGCGCAAACGTCCCTCCCGTCTACGAACTCTACTCACGGAGTCCGGATTCACAACCGCTTCTGAACGAATGGTTTGATTTCATGCGCCGTTCCCGGCGTCGCTTTATCCGGGAGCCCAAGTCACTTTCCGAGATAAAAGCGGAGATCGAGAAGCGTTTCGGGTTTGACCTGAAACTCCAGGAAACCGCTTCATTGATGCGCACCACGGCTTTTGGAAAGATCGACCTTGAGCGGTTGACGGAACTGATGAACTCTTTGCGGGACAACGGAATTATCACGTCCAAACTGGGTGCGGTGAAGAGCAGCAGAGGGACTGTTCAACGGTACAGCAATGGAGAAGATCCCAAAACGCTCAAGGTAAACGCATTTAATGATCTCAAAGATGTCCGTTCCACCCTGGAGAGATTCCTCAGAAATCAGACCCTTACATCGGCGCAGGTGCAACTTGTGGTGCCGGTATTGATGGAATTCGTGGATGTGAACCTCTCCTATTCACCCAACCTTACCAGTATTGCCCGGGATGAAGCGGCCAACCGCGTCAATCCGGTGATGGTCCGTCTGAAAGCCGGAAAAGTGATACTACGCAAGGGAGATGAGGTTACATCCAGCCACATGCGTCTGATCCGCCTGATCTCCATTGAGGAGGAAAACCGCAAACAGCATCTTCCCGACTTTTTCCTCATCCTGGCTGTGATGGGCACCATGCTCTTTTTTCTGATTCGCCTTTGGCGTCTTCCGCTGACCGAAACCCTGGATGATGAGAAACTCCCGATTGTCATGGTGGTCACCCTTGCCGTGAGCGTGGGAATTTACAGGATCTCCGTGTTTCTGCTTCCCATGGTGATCAAAAACATTGCCGTGGTTCAGGACATTGATCCTCAGGGTATGTTGCTGGCCATTCCCTTTGGAATCGGTGCATTGATCATCGCATTCATCTTCAACCTGCAAAGCGCGGTCATCTTCTCTTTCGCCAACGCAATGACCGGCGCGATCATATCCGGTTGGAATTTTCGCATCAGCCTGTACATCCTGATGGGTAACCTGGCAATCTCATTCGGCATTGAATATTACCAGAGGCTGAAACGTTCCCCCATTCTGAAGGCGGCCATTTTCTGGCTCCTGCCGGTCAATCTCGCCTTTATTCTCCTGATGGACCTTACCCGTCCGGACTCCATTGACACGGGATTGATCATTTCTCACCTGATCATGGGAGCCCTGTCCGCTTTTATTGCTCCGCTGTTCGCTAATTTCATCATCCCTCTCTGGGAGATGATGTTTAAACTTGTGACCAACCTGAAGCTCATCGAGCTGACCAACCTCAACCTTCCCATATTCCGTCAGATGCTTGAGAATGCGCCGGGCACCTACCACCATTCACAGATGGTGGCTTCCCTGGCGGA
>CAYVBC010000050.1:0-9822 GCA_964449545.1 uncultured Clostridia bacterium
CTGAGCTGGATCACCATCCTGCGGCGCCGCGAGAACTACCGCCGGGCCTACGGGGACTTCAATCCCGACATCGTGGCCTCTTTCAGTCCGGAAAAAATCGATGAATTGCTGACAAACCCGGGGATCATCTGCAACCGACGAAAGGTCGAATCCTCAGTACGAAACGCCCGGGCCTTCCTGGAGGTGCAGCGGGAGTTCGGACGCTTCTCACGCTACCTGTGGCGATTTGTGGATTTCCGCCCGGTGGTGAATTCGCCGAAGGAACCATCCGACCTCCCGGCACGCACGGAGTTGTCGGATCGCGTCAGCGCGGATCTGAAGAAAAGGGGGTTTTCTTTCGTGGGTCCCACGATCGTGTACGCGCATCTTCAGGCCACGGGCCTGGTGAACGACCACCTTATATCCTGTTTCCGGCGTCGGGAGATCCTGGAGAGCCTCCCGGCCGGAAAGATCCGGATTCCGGACTGAACCGGATTACATCGGAGGCAGAGAGATGCGGAATCCTTCCACCCGGAGTTCCCCATCTTCATCCTCAACCGCCAGGACCAACCGTTGATCCTTCAGTGCCATGGCCTGGATGGTTTCGCCGGCGGGAACTGAAAAAACCCCGTGATACAGGTATTTCCCGTCGGGTGAAAAAAGGTCCATTCCCACCTGGTTGGTCTTTTCCAGGTCCGCTCCAATGACATGGATCATACCCCGGGAATCCACAACCATCCGACTCCATGCCGTGCACTGATCGGGAAGCCCGTTGAGAATCTTCTCAAGCATCCGGGGGGGGATATCTGCTCCGATACCATCAAAGATACTCTTCTTGTATTTCATGGAAACCGGGGCCCGATCCCGCCCCGAAATGCCGAAGGGCGGGTTTTCCCTGCCATCCAGCGTCACCCTGGAAATACGATAGAGATCGTTGCGGCCGTAGTAGATGATACCATCGTGAACGGAGATCTCCATCATGGGCGTCAATCCGCCCACAACAATGCCTATGGTCATCACATTTCCGCCGCTGTTTTCCGAGGCTTTTCCCTCGGCAAACGCCTTGTAGGTAGCGATGGGACGAGTTTTCTTCGTGGAAATCCGGTAAATGGAAACAGTCTCATTCCCTTCCCCGTCTTCCCGTGGCAATACGGGAGCGGATACGATGGTGTCCTCGTCGATAAACGCCCTCGGAACAATTTCCGGAGGAATAATCTCGGACCGTTTAAAGGCACCGCTCATGTCAAAAAAATGCAATCGTCCCCGTTCCGGTACCACCAGTCCGCCGGGAAAGGAGAGCACACCCTGCATCCTTCGGATCTCTCCGGGGCCCTCCCCCTGTTTCCCGAAAGCATGTAACACGCGTCCGGTTTCCCCATCCACCACGTACAGACGATACTGTTTCTGATCCTGAATCACCACGCGTCCTTCCGTGGGGATGATTATCCGCTGGATTTCGCCAAAGGGCGCGCCCGCGGCTTCATCCAGGCGCCAGATCCGTTGAAGAGAAAAATCCCACTCCCCCCTTTCGGGTTGATCCCGCGATACTTCAGGCAGGGAAAATCCTCCGGCAGTTAGAATGAGTATTAGAATCGCGAAAATTGATTTCATCTTGCCTCCCAGTTCACAAGACACGCAAAACACCCCTGCGGTTGCCTTCGGTTTAATTTTCAGTCCATCTCTCCGTAAGGTCCGGGAGAGGCGGGAGTTCACTTCCCGGTTTCCGGGTCGGATTCAAGGTAGAGGGACTCAAATTTGGGCTCCCCCTTGATGATCGTGGCGCCAGCTGAATGAACGGCATGGGGAAAACGCAGGCGAAGGTCCTTGATAATGTCATACCCGGTTTCTCCGGATCGGGTGATGAGTTCAAACTCAAAATCGTAGGGCCCGATGGTGCGTAGCAGGTAGATGACACCGGGCTGTCCCTTGAGGTATTCCCTGAGACTTGAGATGGTCTCCGCTGAAGTATCCGTCAGCTTCAGCAGAACCTTCTGATACATGTACCCCACACGGGCAAAATCAATGCGGACGTTGTAGCCAATGATAATGCCGCGATCATGCAGCCGCTGAATCCGGTTACGGACCGTGCTGGGCGAAAGTTCCATGAGCGCGGCCAGCTCCTTCTGCGTGGCACGGCCATTTCGATTCAGACGCATCAGCAGGCGGCGGTCCACATTCGACAGTTCATAATTGGCGTGGAAAGATCCGAAATGGAGGGAACGCTCCGGAGGCTTTGGCGGATCCAGGAGGAAGCCATAGGGAAGATACTCAATATGTGTGGCGATGGAGAATGATTTTTCCTGGAAAAAATGGCCGAATCTTGCAATCACATCATCCAGCACTTCCTGGAATTCACTGATATTTCGGCTCCAGACGACGAAAAACAGATCGAATTCACCATCCAGGTACAGAACCCAGGAAATCCGGGGATTTTCCGATAAGTATTTCCGCAGTTCATCTTCCTGATGGGGTTTGATCTTATGGAGTTTGAGGAAAACCCGGTAATGCGTCATCCCCAAGCGATATATATCGATCACGGAATAATACGCTGAGATCACACCCGATGTCTCCAGACGGTTCAAGATATAACTGACGGCCTGTTTACTCAATCCAACCCGGGAGCCCAGTTCAGTCAGGGAGGCACGACCGTTGAGACTGAGATGGTAGAGAACCTGGCGTTCACGGGAAGAAAGTGTATAATCCGGCAACCACTGTTGGCTTGACATTGATTGGATAATACCCCCATGGGATTTTATTGTCAAATAGTTTTCGAATATTTTCGACATTTTTCTTATTATTGCCTTGATAGGAGTTTTCGGTTGTGGTAGATTTCAAATGGGTCAAGCCATTGAACGAGGAGTGAACATGAGGCTGGAGCGTCACCCCATTCTCAATTTTAAACGGGGCCGAAAAGTCACTATCTATTTTGAGAATATGCCCTTACCGGCATACGAGGGCGAACCCATTGCCGCCGCTCTCCATGCCGGGGGCATCAGCATCCTTTCCCGCAGTGTTCGGGCCCACTCTCCCCGGGGGCTCTACTGTGCCATCGGCAAGTGTGCCTCCTGTGCCATGGAAGTGGATGGAATCCCCAATGTCAGGACCTGTATTGAACCCGTCCGGGAGGGAATGAGAATCCGGATGCAGGGCCGGGGCGAGTCTTCCGGCATGCCATCCGGGCCGTCGCCTGAATTTTCCTCTCCCCAGGTCGTTGAAACGGACCTGGCCATCGTGGGCGGGGGACCCGCCGGGCTGTCAGCCGCGGTGTACGCGGCCCGTTTTGGTATCCAGTCCACGATTTTTGAAGAAAACTTCCTTGTGGGCGGTCAGTTGATTAAACAGACCCACAAATTTTTCGGCAGCCGTTCCCACTATGCCAGCGTGCGCGGCATCGATATCGCCCGCACCCTGATCCATGAAGCGGAAGAGAGTGGCGCGGAGGTCTGGACCTCATCATCCGTGATCGGCTACTTTCCCGGCAATGAGCTGGGCGTGGTGCGCGACGGGCGCTATTTCCGCATCCGGGCTCGAAACATCCTGGTGGCCACCGGTGCTTCCGAAAAGATGATCGCCTTCCCCGGCAATGATCTGCCCGGCGTATATGGAGCCGGCGCCATACAAACCCTGATGAACGTGTATGGGATTATCCCGGGGAAACGCGTGCTCATGGTCGGAGCCGGCAACATCGGAGTCATTGTCGCGTATCAGCTCATGCAGGCCGGAATCCACGTGGCCGCCGTCTGTGAAGGCCTTCCCCGCGTGGGTGCCTACCTGGTGCATTCGGCCAAGCTCCTGCGGCTCGGCGTTCCCATATTCACGGGCCATACAGTATCCCGCGTATGGGGCGAAGAACGAGTTGACGGGGCCGAAATTACGGCCGTGGACGCCAATTGGCAACCCGTACCGGGAACGGAGAAAAAATTCGATGTGGACACGGTGGGACTGGCAGTGGGACTGTCGCCTTCCGTGGAAATCCTGGCCCAGGCGGGAGCAAAGATGCGGTGGATTCCGGAACTGGGAGGCCATGTGGCCTGGCGGGACCCCCACATGCGAACATCCATTCCCGGCGTATTCGTGGCCGGGGATGTGGCGGGAATCGAGGAAGCTTCCGCGGCCATGATGGAGGGACGGATCGCCGGATTGACGGCCGCGGAAAGGATTCATGGTAAGATACCGGAATTGATCAACCTGCGGGATCAGGTTTCAGCGGAACTCGCGCAGCTCCGCGATGGCCCTTTCGGAGAAAAAGTACGCATGGGAAACCAAAAACTTGAAGAGGAGGCCTGATACCATGGAATGCGGTTGTCATGGATATTTCAGCCAGGATCAGATCGATTTCCCTGAAGAACACCGCCTGCGGGAAAAACCCGTAGCCGTGGCCGAATGCTGCCAGGAGATTCCCTGCAATCCCTGCGTGGATGCCTGCCCGGTGGGCGCGATTGCCATTGAGAATAACATAAACTTCATTCCCCGGGTTGATTTTTCCCGCTGCACCGGCTGCGGGCTCTGCCTGGGTGTCTGCCCGGGCCTTTCCATATTTCTGGTTCACCTGGATGGAGAAGTGGCTCATGTGACCCTCCCCTATGAACTCTTTCCACCGGAAAAGGATGAGAAGGTGGAACTGCTCGACCGCGCCGGAAAAATGGTTGGAACCGGCCAGGTGGAGCGCATCCGCGGACTGAAGCAGCATGACCGCACGATTCTGATCACGATCCGGATGGACGGCCACCTGGTCCAGCGGGTCCGTGGATTCCGGAGGCTCACATGAAAGAGCGCACTCTTGTTTGTCGGTGTGAAGATATCACGGAGAGTGAAGTCATCCAGGCCATCCGTGATGGCGCCACCAGCATGGAAGAACTCAAACGGGTCCTCCGGGTGGGAATGGGTCCCTGCCAGGGGAGAACCTGTGGTCCGATGATCCAAGCCATCCTGGCCCGCGAGCTGAAAGGCAATCCCCAATCCTTTGAATCCTGGAACACTCGCCCCCCTTTGAAACCGGTGCCCTCCGGCGCTTTCTTTTCCGGAGAGAAACGATGAAGCGCCACACCTGCGATGTGGCTATTGTGGGCGCCGGGATCATCGGAATGGCCACGGCCCACTACCTCGCGAAACGGGGGATCCGGGTCGGCCTCATCGAGCGTCGGTACATTGGCGCGGGATCCACGGGCCGCTGCATCGGCGGTCTGCGCCAGCAGTTTTCCTCCCCCGCCTCCATCCGCTTAATGAAAGAGAGCATCCGCCTCTTCTCCGAGATGGAAGAGGAGTTCGGCCATTCCGTGGAATTTCACCAGGGAGGCTACCTGCTGCTGGCCCATACACCGGAGATGTCCGACATTTTCAAGTCCAATATCGCACTGCAGCAATCCGAGGGAATCAATGTATCCCTGCTGGATCCGCAACAGGCCCGGGAAGTGGTACCGGAGCTCAATATCGAAGGCGTGGTCTCCGCCGCATATTGCCCCGACGACGGCCAGGCCTTTCCCTTCTCCGTGCTGAAGGGGTATCGCTCTACCCTCGGGAAATCCGGCGGATCCCTCTGGCTTCACAACCCCGTTTCAAAGATCCTCCGGAACGGTAATTTCATCCTCACCCTTGCGGACGGCACCCGCATTGAAGCGCCCCGGGTTCTGCTGAGTGCCGGGCCCTGGACCGCGGAGCTGGCGGCCGGAATGGGATTGGATCTGCCCCTTGCCCCGGAACGTCACGAAGCGGTGATTACGGAACGCATGCCGCGCTTTTTTGAACCCATGGTGGTGGACTATCGCCCTGATGGCTGCTATTTTCACCAGCTGATCACCGGACAGATCATCGGATGCTACACACCCGATCCAATGGTTCCCGGAATCCGTGAAGATGTATCGTTTGAATTTCTTCCCCAGGTGGCCTGGCGGATGAGTCGACTCCTGCCTCCCCTGCGCAACGCGGCCATGCTGCGCCACTGGGCCGGGTGCTACACCATGACACCGGACGGTAATCCAATCCTCGGTCAAACCCCCATCGACGGTCTGTACGTGGCTTCGGGCATGTGCGGGCACGGGTTCATGTTCGGCCCGGCCATGGGACGTCATATGGCCGACTTCATGCTGGATGGGGAATGGGGAATGGACTTTTCGGAATTCGCCCCGGATCGGGATTTCTCACCCGGTGCGGAAGCCCTGAAATAGTTGAGTCCCCCCGCTTCCACGGAAATTAGATTCAGGATTCCGTGAACTTGCGAAACATCTCCACCCGGTTTTTCACACCCAGCTTGCGGTATATATTGTACAGGTGATTCTTCACCGTACTTTCAGAGATGAAAAGTTCATCCTCCATTTCCCGATTGCTGCGGCCCGCCATCACCAGGGAGACAATCTCCACCTCCCTGGGACTCAATCCCAACCGCAGGGCCCGTCCGCCCACATCGGCCACGGGGGAGGGTGCCTTGAGGCAATCCGCGAAATCGTGTCGCAATCGCCGGCGCAGGTACAATGCGGGAAGCAGCGGCCAGAGGTAAAACCAGAGTCCCAGTGAAATAAGAACCCAATACAGATGGGAGATGTTCATCAGGACCTGATAATAAAAAAAACAGATGGCACCCGAGAGACGGATCCACCCCAGTGCCATGCGTCTCCATCTGGCCTCCCCCAGGCGGCGGGCGCGGCTGTGGGCATAGCCCAATGCCACGTAGATGACCACCTGATTCAGATTCATGAATCCATATACATATACGGCACCGACGTAATCATAAATTCCGGTACGCAGGAAAAACTCCATGGCCATGGCCGTCAGCACCATGAAAAGCACCCCGGAAATCCAGTAGATCAATGTGATCCAATGAGGGATGACCTCCCCCACCAGGCGAGTCAGGGCCCGGATCAGACAAAAAATGGTGATCAGGGTGACAGGCATGAGCAGGAACACCATGGAGATGCTGAGAATCACATCGGCTCCGGAACCTCCGGTCGCGACCAGGGGCATCAGGGAATCCTGGAGAAAAAACATCACGAAACCGAAGAGGCAGATTCCCGCGGTAAAGACAAGGGCATCCTTTAAAAACGGGAATCCATAGTTCCGGACCAGGCGGATCATGATGGCCAGACTTATCACTGCCAGCGCCTGAAGGAAAATATTGTAGATCAACAATATCCAGTTCATCTCCATTAATTTACATTTCAGACCAAATATTTGCAACTCCTCATCACTTTTCCGCTTTTCGTGCCAGGATGAAATCATCCGGAAAGCCGCTACAATCTCACGCCGGATTCTATGGTAGAATGAATTCTCATGGAACCAATTGAAGAAAAAATCCTGAACCTTGCGCTGAAGGTGGCCCGAGTCGCGGGCGATCACATCGAAGCCCACCGGGGCACCGACCTGCGCATTGATTTCAAGGGCACCGTCAACCTGGTGACCCGGATGGACCGAAAAAGCGAGGAGATGATCTGTTCCACCGTCTCGGAGCACTTCCCCGGCCATGCCATCATCGCTGAAGAAGGGAAAATGAAGGAAACGGCTTCGGAATGGACCTGGGTGATCGATCCCCTGGACGGGACAACCAACTACGCCCATGGCCTCCCCGTGTATTGCGTCAGCATCGGTGTGCTCCTCCGGGGCGCGCCCCATCTGGCCGTTGTCCATGCTCCCGCCCTGGGAGAGACCTTCCATGCCGTCGCCGGGAAGGGTGCTTTTCTGAACGGGCACCCCATTTCCGTATCCACTCGCTCCAGGCCGGAGCACTGCCTGCTGGCCACGGGTTTTCCCTATGACCGGCAGGAGTTCACCGAGCGCTATGTTCGATATTTCTCCCATTTTCTGTCCCGGGTCCGGGACATCCGGCGCTGCGGCGCCGCGGCCTTGGACCTGTCCTACGTGGCCGCGGGACGATTTGACGGTTTCTGGGAGTTCGGTCTCCTTCCCTGGGATACGGCGGCCGGATCCCTGCTGATCATGGAAGCCGGAGGGCGGATCAGTGATTTTTCAAGCGAGGGATTCGACCCTTTTCTTCCCCAATGCCTGGCTTCAAACGGACGGATCCACGAGTGGATGCGCGCCGCTTTCGCCTGAGACTGATTTCACCCTGTTTCCTCCCCCGAAACCGAAAATCAATATTTTTTTCTCCAGATAAAAAAACTCCGCCCTTGATAATTCGTTTTCAGATCGCTAGAGTAAAACGAGAGTGGAGTTATTTTATTTTTAGGAGGGAGTAATGTCAAAACTCGATCTGTCTCTGTCCAACCTGGACCAGATTTTCCCGGAAGGTTTCTCACCCGCGCAAATCGCCCGCGCAAAGACGGTTTTCCTCAAGGAGCTTGCACTCCTCAGCCATGGTTTCTACAGCGGTAAGCTGATGACCATACCCAAGGCCGGAATTTACGGGTTCAACTGGTTCAATGTCTGGTACACGCCTGGGGTATCCAGTGTGTCCACCAGCATCCGTGATGACAACAACCAATCCTTCAACCTCTCCAACCGGGGCAACCTTGTGGCCGTGGTGTCCGATTCCACCCGCGTCCTGGGAGACGGGGACTGCACCCCACCCGGCGGACTGGGAGTCATGGAGGGAAAAGCGTGCCTGATGAAATACCTGGGCGGTGTCGATGCGGTGGCATTGTGCATGGACAGCTACAATGACCAGGGTGAACATGATCCGCAGAAAATCATCGATTTCGTCAAGATGGCCCAACCAAGCTTCGGCGCCATCAATCTGGAAGATATCTCTCAGCCCAACTGCTTCCGGGTCCTGGATACGTTGCGGGAAGAGTGCGACATTCCGGTCTGGCATGATGATGCCCAGGGGACGGGATGCGTGACCCTGGCCGGATTGATCAACGCCCTTCGAGTGGCTCAGAAGGATATCGAAAAGGTGCGCATCGTCATGCTCGGCGCCGGTGCGGCCAACACCACCATCGCTCGCCTGATCATTCAGGCCGGAGTGGATCCCGAAAAGGTGATTATCTTTGATTCGAAGGGTTCCCTGCACGCCGGACGTTCCGACATCGAAGCCGATCCCCGTTTCTACCGCAAATGGGAGTTGTGCACCTCCACCAACCCCGACCGGGTGGACGACATCGCGAAAGCGATGAAAGGGGCCGATGTGCTGATCGCGGTCAGCCGTCCGGGGCCGGACACGGTGAAACCGGAATGGATCACCAGCATGGCCGACAAGTCCATCGTTTTCACCTGCGCGAACCCGGTACCGGAGATCTACCCCTACGCGGCCAAGGAAGCCGGCGCATATATCACGGCCACGGGCCGGGGCGACTTCGCCAACCAGGTCAACAACTCCCTGGGATTCCCCGGGATCCTGAAGGGATCTCTGATCGTGCGGGCGCGAAAAGTTACCGATGACATGGCCATTGCAGCGGCTTATGCCCTGGCCGATTTCGCGGACAAAAAGGGAATCAGTCCCGATTACATCATTCCCACCATGGATGAAACCGAGGTGTTCGCCAACGAGGCCGCGGACGTGGCCATGACGGCCATCAAGGAGGGAGTGGCACGGGTTGAGATGACTCGCCAGGAGGTTTATGACCTCACCCTCGCCGACATCATGAAAGCCCGTGAGACAATCGACCTGCTGATGCGGGAGGGTTTCATCGATGAACCGCCGGTCGCCCTCCTGGAGGAGGCACTCCGCAAGGCGGTCAACGCGGTCACCTGAAACCGGTTCCGGAGTCAGTGGCGGAAACAGAAAAGCAAGGGAGTTATCCATGTTTATTTCGGTAGATCCTTTTACGTTGGAGGAGAATGTGTTTCACCTCCTGGACCGGCAGTGGATGCTGATCACGGCCACGCATGGGGGAAGAATCAATCCCATGACCGCCAGCTGGGGAGGTCTGGGGATCCTGTGGAACCTTCCCGTGG
>CAYVBC010000051.1:0-2932 GCA_964449545.1 uncultured Clostridia bacterium
ACCGTCTGTATCCTGAACCAGATCATCCGCGTCGCCGACCACCTGGAACTGGATGAGAATGAAAAAGAGCGGATCTTTCTCCTGGCCGTGAAAGAAGCGGCACAGATGGATCATCGTAAGTATACATCTCCGGAGTTCGCCGCGCGGATCTACGGGATCCTGGCCCGGGAAACGGGTGATCCGGATCCCTACGGAAGCCTGAAGCGGGAACAGAACCGCATGATCCTGGACCGCATCGATTTTTTCCGTACCCGGATTGCCGCCGCGAAGGATCCCCTCTATGCCGCGGCCCTGTACTGCCTGTTGGGCAACATCATCGACCTGGGCGCGGAGAGCCTCTTCGACTCGGGATCCGTATTCGACGACCTGGCGGGCGTGGAACCGGCATGCAATGATTATCCCCGTTTCCGTGAGCAGCTTTCGGAAGCCGGGCGCATGCTGGTCATCGCGGACAACGCGGGTGAAGCCGTGCTGGACCGCCTGTTCATTGAAGAGGTCCGTCGTTCCCATCCGGATCTGAAGGTGGGCTATGCCGTGCGCTCCGCGCCGGCCATCAACGACGTGGTTCTGGAGGACGCTGAGCACGCGGGTCTTCACGAGGTGGCGGAGGTGTTCCCCTCCGGGTCCGCCTGCGCGGGGACAATTCTCTCCAGATCCACCCCGCGGTTTCGGGACTGGTTTGACGGCGCGGAACTGGTGGTCTCCAAGGGACAGGGGAATTTTGAAACCCTGGAGGACGCCCCGCGTGACATATTTTTCATGTTCCGCGTCAAGTGTCCCATGGTGGCCCGGTTCAGCGGATTTCCGCTGGCGGCGCCCATCATGGCCTTCCGTGATTCACTGAACCCCGTGAAGCGGTGAATGGGGTTCTCCGCTTTGTCTTTTCCCGCGGAGGGTGGTATAATGCGCCTGGCCGTGGGGATCCGGCCATGACACCACACTCATGAAACGTAAGGAAATCGCACTGGTCAAGGAAACCCGGCGCAGCCGTTTCGTGCCCGCCATCATGGACTCCATTTCCCCCTACCTTTCACTAAAATCCAGTGATCGGGTGGCCATCAAGATCAACCTTTCCGGCTCCCGGGAAATCTACGCCAACACGAACTATGCCACGGTGGAATCCCTGATCTTCTACCTCAAGGATCACTTCGGTGTATCCGAGATCGCGGTGATCGAGGGATCCGACGGCGCCTATTTTACCGGTCGCACCACCTGGGATATCTATTACAAATTCCGATACAAGGAAGTGGAGCTCAACGGCGCGCGCCTGGTCAACCTGGATGAAAATGATCATTCGGAAACCATGCCGGTGCGGACGGTTGCCGGGGAACGGCAGGTTCGTTTCACCCGCTTTGACGCGGACTACCTGATCTCCGTGGTGCCGCCCAAAACCCACAACATATTTCCCGTATCATTGTCCATTCCCAATCTCATCGGGTTCGTACACCCGGAAGACCGGGTCCTCATGTTCGGCGCATCACGCAATGAAATGCGCCGGATCAGTTTCTCCAACAACCAGCGCTATTTCCAGCTCATCGATTGTGCCGGTCGGAATTTCGCGGATCTTCTCGCCCGGATCTCCCCCTCCATGGCCCTGATCGATGGATTGTACGGAATGGAGGGGAAGGGGCCCATCAAGGGCAGCCCCGTGTTTCATGGATTCGCCCTGGCCTCGGAGGATGTGGTTCTTGCCGACGCGTTGGCCACCTATGTCATGGGGATCAACGTCAATGATGTCGCCTACCTGAACTTCGCCGGCGAAGCCGGCCTGGGGAACCTTCGCTGGCAGAACGTGATCGGCGTGGATCCCATGCATGTGAAATTCCCCTATCGTCCCCACCCCCTGTACCAGCGGCAGAAAAACTGGCGACAGAATCCGGGAAGCAATGGCCCGCCCGGGAGTCAACGCAAACGCCAGAATTCGGATCCCTCACGCAGCCAGGCAAACCGAGGACCCCGTCCCCAGAAACAGGACCCCAGCTGATCCCTCCCGCCTCGCTCTTTTTTTAGAAAAAATCCACTAGGACTTTTTTCTTATTTTATATAATTGGGACTTTTTTTCTATTGTTTCCACGCCCGCCGGATTGGATGATGGGGACATGAGGCAGAACTGCGTTTCAAACCTGGAGGAAAAAGATATCCTCCTCCGCTGTCAGATGGGCGATTGCCGGGAATATGGTCGAGTCGCGATTCAGTACCGCGGACGACTCATGGGACTTGCATGCAAATACCTGCGGGACGAGGATGAGGCCGAAGACATGTCTCAGGATGTATTCCTCCAGGGCCTGCTGAAAATCCACAGATATGATATATCACGGGACTTCAAGACCTGGCTGTGTACCATAGCGGTGCGGCGAAGCATTGACAAGTTACGCAGAAATCGTCTTTTTCTGAATTTTATGGATCGGGAGAGCAAACGGGTTTTACAGGAAACACGGGAGAGGAAGGACAGTCCGGGTCACTGGCGGGGAATTGCTGAATCCGAACTCTTTGCGCCTCTGCTGGAGCATCTGAGTGATCGTCAGCGGGAAGCCCTGCTCATGAATATGGATGAAGGATATTCCTCCATTGAGATCGCCGAGCGTTTAAATTGTTCCGCCAGTACGGTTCGCGGGTACCTGTTCGGAGCACGGCGCATTTTGAGAAAACATCTTAAAAACCTGGAAGGGGAACGGGCCGAGTATTTGAGACTTTGCCTGGGGAAACAGGACCCCGCCGCGGGAGATTGATTTGACACGCTTCGGGTGAAATGATATAGAGAGTATCTGTTTCGCCCGGAGATGCCGATATGCAGACAAAATCCCTTACAATTATTCTGATCATTCTGACCCTGTTTTCCTGGAGCTGTTCCCACCGGACACCTTCACTGCAGACGGTTCCAACGGAACCTGCCAAAGATATGACCATCGATTCCGTTCCCGATGAACCGGTT
>CAYVBC010000051.1:3032-9699 GCA_964449545.1 uncultured Clostridia bacterium
GCCTATGGAATCATCCTGAAAATCAAAACACTTCCAGATTCTTCCCTGGAAAACGAAAAGAACGGCCTGCGCCTCATGATCGGGCGTCGGCTGGTGGAATTCTTTGCATCGGACCAGGTGGCAGTGGGAGAGAATCACCAGTTTATACGGCTGGAAGAGAATCCCCATGTGCTCAAGGAGATCAAACGGTTCCAGACCGTAGAGCGTCGATATTTCAATGAATCCTATCATCGGTCCGGACGGTATCGGGACATGATGCGTTCGGAATTGAAGCAGGCGGGATTGCCCGAAGCCCTCTCGTGGATTCCCCTGATCGAGAGCGGGTTCAAACTGCGCGCCTATTCCCGTGCCCGCGCCCTGGGCCTGTGGCAATTCATCTCTTCGACGGGATATCGGTTCGGATTGAAAAAAGATCGCTGGGTGGATGAACGGATGGATCCGGTCAAGGCCACCCGGGCCGCGGTCAAGTACCTCAAGGAACTCCACGGGTACTTCGGGGATTGGAGCACGGCACTGGCCGGGTACAATTGTGGTGAGTTCAGGGTTCAGCGGGTGATTCGCGCCCAGCGGGTGAACTATCTGGACAACTTCTGGGATCTGTACCTGATGCTGCCCCGGGAAACAGCCCGTTTCGTCCCTCGATTCATCGCCACCCTCATGATCGTGCGTAATCCGGAGAAGTACGGTTTTGATCTGCCCGTCCCCATGAATCCGGATGATACGGAGAGTGTCGTAATTCGCCGGCCCATCCGGCTGTCGACCCTGAGCAAGGCCCTGGGTCTGGAAAACGGTACACTGGCGGAACTGAATCCGGAACTCCGGCACAAGGCCACACCGGAGCGGGAATACACGTTACGGATTCCCCGAGGTCGCGCGGCCGATGCGCTGAAAGCGGTGGAAAACGCCGGACGATGGATCCCGCCGGAGGCCACCTACGTGATCCACTATGTGCGTCCGGGAGAAACGGTATCGGGAATTGCCAGACGCTACAGAACATCCTCCCGGGGCATCGCCCGATTGAACCGCCTGCGTCGTTACCTGATCCGACCGGGCCAACGCCTCAAGGTTCCCGCCAGAGGCACCCGGGTGCCGGCGACAAAGTCGGCCGCCAAACCCCGAATGGAACAGAAGAACGGAAAATTCCTGTACACGGTGCAGCGGGGAGATTCCCTGTATCTGATCGCCACAACCCTGGGCGTCAAGGTGGATGAATTGCGCGAAGCCAATGGCCTGAAGGGCAATCAACTGCGGGTGGGCCAGAAGTTGGAAGTACCGGGGGGGGCCCCGGAAGGAGCTCGCTCCTACGTGGTTCGCCCGGGCGACACGCCCTATGACATCGCCCGCAAGAACGGCATGACGGTGAAGCGTTTTTTGCGCATCAACCGGCTGGGGGCCAGAAGTTCGATCTACCCCGGGCAGCGCGTCTGGGTGGAGTGAAACCCTTCAAATCAGGACTTTTCCGAATCGCCCTCGGGGAGGTGGATCCAGATGCGATCGCGGCCGGCATGTTTGGCCGCGTACAGGGCCTGATCCGCCCGAAGGATGGCCGCGTCACCGTTCTCTTCCGCGGATAGCTGGGAAATGCCGAATGAGGCTGTAATCGGGCGTTCGATCTCAGCAATCCGTAATGTCCGCATCGATTTCTGAATACGCCTGGCGCAGGCTTTGGCCTGAGTGACAGCCGTATGGGGAAGGAGAATCAGGAACTCTTCGCCGCCCCAGCGGCAGGGGGTGTCTTCCACGCGCATTTCATTGCGAATCAGTTGTCCAATGGCGGCCAGAACCTTGTCACCCACATGATGTCCAAACCTGTCGTTGATGGCCTTGAAATGGTCCAGATCCATCAGAATTACGGAGCAGGCAATCCCGTAGCGGGTCACTCGGGCTGCTTCCTCCTGCAGTCGGGGGATCAGGGCGCGGCGGTTTTTCAACTGGGTCAGGGTGTCGGTGATGCTTAACTGGGTAATTTGCCGGTTGGCCAGGGTGAGGGCGTCGCGACTTTCCTTGTATTGCTGATTCTTCTCCATGAGCTCATCATTCAGACGCGAGATGTCCGCGATCACCGGGTTGGAGATGGGGTTGTCCGATTCACCGATAAAGAGCAGTTCGTCGGAAACGGCAAAAAAATGGCCTACCAGTCGTGGGGTTCCATCCCGTCCGGGGAGAGATACGGCCAGCGGTTTTCCGGCCAGATCAGAGAGAATGGGTTGAATATGCTTTGTCTGGTAGAGATCGGACAACCAGCGCCCGGAACGGGGGACAGGGCGAACCGGGTCATCCGGGCCGCCGTTCGTTGCCAGTACGCACAGATCCCGGTCCAGCAGGATGCAGACCAGATGGGGAAGATCCACAAGAACTGAGGGTAAACCCGGGATGGTATTTTCCAGAATGGTTGCCAGTCTGTCGAGATTTGTCAAATGGCCTTCCCCGGTCCGTATATACCCGTTTTTGATTCCTCTCCGCTGAAAGGGTGGAGGAATCATCTTACCCCCATCTTACATGGGGGTGAAATGAAAAGCAACGGGTGCTATTGGGAGTGAAATTTTTTCTTCAGGCGATCATCCACGATATCCGGGACCATCTGGCGAATATCCCCACCCAGGCGGTAGATCTCCTTGACCAGGCGGGAGCTGAGAAAGGAGTAGCAGATGGAGGGGACCAGGAAAATCGTTTCCACATTCCGGTTGAGACGTCGGTTCATCAATGCCATCTGGAATTCCACATCAAAATCGGATATGGCTCTCAGCCCGCGGACCACGGTGTGAAATCCCCGGTTCTGAACGTAATCCACCAACAGGCCTTTAAACGCGTCCACTTCAATGCGGGGGTTGTCCCGGAAGCATTCCCGGATCATCTCCAGACGTTCTTCGATGGAGAACAGGGACTGCTTGGAAGGATTGGTCAGAACGGCAACCGTTATGTTATCAAAAATATGCAGCCCACGTTCAATAATGTCAATATGCCCATTGGTCACCGGGTCGTATGATCCCGGGTATACAGCGGTTTTAGTGGTTTTCATGGTTTTCCTCGATTTCATGAATCCAGATCCGGACCCGGCGGTCCAGTTCCCTAAGGTCATTGTCGTTTTGGATGATCCGGTCCGCCATGGCCATGCAGTCTCCCACCCGCTGACCGTCCGGGGGTTCCCCCAATCCCCATTCACGGTCCAGGCGGTGTCGGAGTTCCGTCTCGGAAAGGCGGTCGGTGTCGCGGTTCCGTGACAGCAGTCGTTTCATAAGGGTCTGGAAGGGCGCGTCCAGTCCCAGGAGAAGAAAGAAAGGCATCCGCCTCAGAGCGGTCACCTCAGCGGGATTGCGGATGCCGTCGATGACCCATCGGCGAATTTCAGGGTGCGCGAGGATATGTTCCCGAACCCGGTCTCCCAGTACCCCGCTTCCCCCTTCGCGGCGCAGGCGGTTGCCCACGTCCTGCATCTGCTGACGGTTCACCGGGCGTCCCAGCAGCCGGGCTTCCGCGCGAACCATGTCGGAAAGAGAGATGTATTCAAAATTTCTTTCCCGGAGGAATCGAGCCACCTCTCCTTTGCCGGAACCCATTCTCCCGGTCAGTCCGATGGAGAGGGGAGGCGTGCGCGCTTCAGCCCTTGTAGCGTTCTTTGTCGTCGATAATGTCATTCAACTGCCATTCCCGAATCCATTCTTCCACATGGAAAATCCGCCACGGGGGATCCCCTTCATGCAGGGAACAAACCACCCGCTTCATTCCCGCGTTGATCAGCATTTTCTTGCAGATAAAGCAGGGGAAGGCGTTCAGTACCTCTCCACTCTCCCTGTATTCTCCATGGATGAACATATCGCCACCCAGCAGGCTGACGCCCGCCCGGGCTGCGTTGATGATGGCATTCTGTTCAGCGTGAACGGAGCGGCAGAGTTCATACTGGGTGCCCGAGGGAATTTTCAGCCTGGTGCGCAGACAATCTCCATGTTCCAGGGAGCTGCGGGTTTTGCGGGGCGCGCCCACATATCCGGTGGCGATGATCTGGTCTTCATTGACGATAATTGCCCCCATCAATACCTTCAGACAAGTGGAGCGTGTGGCCACCACACGTGCGATATTCAGGTAGTAGCGGTCCTTTTCAGGTCTTTCCATTGTCATCCATTCAGTGTACCCCGGAAGTTGAAGGATTGCAAGACGAGGAACTTTGACAGCCTCCCGCGGGCTGTGTTACCGTGGTTCCTGATGCGCGATTATCATATTCACACCTCATTATGTCGGCACGCAACAGGCGAAATGGAAGCCTACGTTGTCGCGGCCGCGGTCCGCGGTATTGGAGAGATCTGTTTCACCGATCATATCCCTCTGCCGGGAGGGGTGGATTCCGCCCATCGCATGGCACTCGAAGAACTGGATGGATATATGCGGGAGATCCGGCGTCTGGACGCGGCCTATCCAACGGTTCGTGTGCTCTCCGGGATCGAAGCCGATTTTATCTCAGGCATGGAAGGGGAGGTCAAAAAAATACTGGATCGGCATGCCTTCGACCTCGTTCTGATGTCGGTTCACTTCGTGGCCCACTGGCCGGGAGAAAACTGGGTGTTCTCTTTCCATTTTCCGGAAAAGAGCCTGGACCAGGTCTACGGTGAGTACCTGGATGCCGTGGAGGAGGGCGTGGAAACCGGATTGTTTGACGCCATTGCCCACCTGGATCTCATCAAGCGTCCCGGGTCTCCCCTGATTCCGGGCCATGCGGCGCATTTGAAAAGGATCTTTTCAAAAGCCGTGGCGCGGGGAATGGCCATGGAAGTCAACACTTCCGGCCTGCGCAAACCCGTGGGGGAAAGTTATCCGGCGGATGCGATCATTCAATTGGCCGTTACCTGTGGTCTGCCGTTGATCACCGGTTCCGACGCCCATGATCCCGCTCAGGTGGGGTGGGAACTGGACACGGTGACCCGGAAGCTGAAATCGGATTTCAAGGCCCGCGTGGTGGGGTGTTCCGGTCGCAGGTTTTTTGACGTGACGCGGGATGGAGAGATTGATTAAGTCTTGCCCGATATGGTAGGGTAAATCCGGTTGCGGCCGAAGCCGCGCAGGGAGGTGACGGATGGATGCGGTACTGCTTGCACGGATTCAATTCGGTTTTACCGTGGGATTCCATTTTCTGTTTCCTCCCACGACCCTGGCCCTCACCATGATCATACTGATCCTTGAAACCGGTTACATCCGGAAAAAGGATGAAGAATCCCGCCGGCTTTCCGCTTTTCTGATCAAGATCCTGGCCCTGGTTTTTGTTCTGGGTACGGCCACGGGCATAGTGATGGAATTCGCTTTCGGTAACAACTGGGCGGAGTACTCCAAGATGGTGGGAGATATTTTCGGCGCTCCCCTGGCAGCGGAAGCGATTTTCGCCTTTTTTCTTGAATCCGTGTTCCTGGGGATCCTGGTGTTCGGGCGTGAACGGGTATCCAAACGCATGTACTGGGTCTCCTCACTGCTTGTTTTTCTGGGCGCGCACCTTTCCGGGCTGTGGATTATTATCGCCAATTCATGGATGCAGACTCCGGCCGGCTTCCGCATGGAAGGAGGCCGGGCGGTTCTGACGGATTTCTGGGCCGCGGCCTTCAACCCGTCCACCGGCGTGCGATTCCTGCACACCATCCTGGGGTCATGGATCGCCGGCTCACTGCTGGTCGCCGCCATCGCCGCCTGGTACCTGCTGAAGGGGAAGTTCCGGGAACCGGCACGGCGCCTGCTCGCAATCGCCATGACCATCTTCGCCCTCACCGCGCTGGTCCAGCTGGCCAACGGCCACTCCCACTCCGTACAGGTGGCCCGGACTCAGCCGGAAAAGATGGCCGCCTTTGAAGCCCTCTGGGAAACCCGGGAAAAAGCGCCCCTTTCGCTCTTTGGTATTCCCGATCCGGAATCCGGAAAAACCCACTTTGAAATCGGTGTCCCCGGTCTCCTCAGCTTCATGATTCATGGAGACTGGCACACACCGGTTCAGGGCCTCAACGCGTTTCCCGTTGATGAGCATCCTCCGGTGGTTGTGTCTTTTGCCTCCTACCATGTCATGATTGCTCTGGGCATGCTGTTTATCCTGTATGGGTTGTGGTACCTGTTCCTGCGTTTCCGGGGAGGGGCGGGTTCAAACCGCTGGTTTCTGCGTGGTGTTCTTTTGTTGACGCCCCTGGGGTATGTGGCCCTGGAAACCGGGTGGATCGCCGCGGAAGTGGGGCGGCAGCCCTGGGTCGTATACCGTGTGCTGCGAACGGCGGATGCGGTATCCAAAACCGTTCCCGCCGGACAGATCCTGGCGACATTGATTGGGTTTGTGCTGGTATACGCTCTATTGATGGTTGTATTTCTGCGCATCCTGGGACGAATCGTGGCCAAGGGCCCCGGGGCGATGGAAGCCCAGGGCTATTGAGAGGAGAGACTCCATGACGCTGCAGATTATCTGGTTTGTCCTGCTGGTGGTGTTGTTTGCCGGGTATTCGGTGCTGGATGGATTTGACCTGGGGGTGGGGATTCTCTCTCCATTCATCACGCGCTCGGAGGGGGAGAAACGGATCCTCTTCAATGCCATCGGTCCATTCTGGGACGGGAACGAAGTCTGGCTTGTCACTGGTGGAGGCGCTCTGTTTGCCGCGTTTCCCCCGGTATACGCAACCGTGTTCAGCGGATTCTATCTCCCGCTCATGCT
>CAYVBC010000052.1:0-9664 GCA_964449545.1 uncultured Clostridia bacterium
TAGCTGAATATGGCATCCTTGAATCCGACCCGTTCGATCAGGCCTTTTGCCAGCAGGGCCTCCCGCTCCACATCAATCAGTTGAAATTTTATGGATGAACTTCCGGAGTTAAGAACCAAAACCTTCATCATTCCTCCTGTGAACAGATGCCGGGTGAGATCCGGTCCAAAATTGATAAGAATCAAGCGAATCTATTATAACAGATGGAAACCCCGGACAAAAGTGCTGACTGGAACCACCCTCCCGGAGTATGGTATCGTAAAGCCCGGAGGTAAGATGTTGCATTTGCACAACGTCACCAAGCGTTTTGCCCAGCGCACCGCCCTGGCCGGGCTGAATCTTGCGGTATCTGCCGGTCAGATCTATGTGCTCCTGGGGCCCAATGGCGCGGGAAAAACCACCACACTCAAAGTCCTGTCGGGATTGACATCTCACGATTCCGGAACAATCCAGCTGGCCGGCAAGGAGTACGACCGTCAATCACCCCGGTGTCGCGGGCAAGTGGCGTATGTACCGGATCAACCTTTTTTATACTCCCGTTTGACCGGCGACGAACATTTGCACTTTTATGCGGATTTGTACGGAGTTCCGGAACAGATTCGGAAAGAAAAAATGGATTTTTTCTTTCGCCACCTGGAATTCGAAGCATATCGCCACGAACTGGTAGAGCATTACTCCACCGGTACCCGGCAGAAACTGCTGATCTCTCAGGCTCTTCTGGTTCAACCGGAACTACTCCTCCTGGACGAACCCCTGGTTTCCGTTGACCCATTGGTCAGCCGCAAGATCAAAGAACTTTTGCAGGAGGAAGCGCTTCGGGGAACCGCGATTCTCTTCGCCACCCACCTGCTCTCCCTTGCGGAAGAGATCGCAACCCGCATCGGCATTATTGTCAACGGACGCATCCACAGGGAATTGTCTCGATCACAATGGATGACTCCGGGAAATGACAACCTGGAGGCGTTGTACGTCCAGACTGTCCGCGCAAATGAACTACTGGAAACTTAAACTCAGGCGCATGCGCCACGGCCTGAAAAGGACCTCAAAAAGAAAACTCATCACGATTTCAGCCATCGCCGTCTGTATCCTGGGCGCCATGGGATGGGGCAGTAACCGTCTGTTTGACATACTGGCACACAGTGGGGATTTTCCATTGTTCTTTCGCGCATTCATTGCCGAAAAAATCATCTTGATGGTGGGAATGATCATGTTTGCCATGATTGTCCTTTCCGCCATGATCTCCACATTGAACACCTTTTTTCTGTCCGCTGACCTGGCCATGCTCATGGCGACACCCATGCCCTACTCCAGGATATTCATCTGGAAAACCATTGATACGCTTCTGACCAGCACGGCCATGGCCACTCTGTTTTTCCTGCCCGTTCTTGCGGGATACTGCATCCATTTCGGCAAAGGCCTTGTTGGCATTTCCCTCGTCTTCGCACTTTTCATCCTTCTGGCCGCCTTCACAGGAATACTGATTGGAATGGTTGTGCCCCTTTTTATCTCGATCCGCCGTCTTCAGCCCGCACTTTCAATCATCGGGATCCTCCTGATTTCAAGTGTGGTGATTTTGATGCGATGGATCCAGCCCGAACAATTTTTCCGCCCGGGAGCCATCGAGAACCTGATGAACTATATGCAGGGACTTGACTTGAAAGCTCTGACCGCAACACCGTTTTACTGGATGTCCCGGGCCATGGGGGCCCTTTCTCAGGGAGATTTGCGCGGTTTCTTGATTTTCGCGGGACTGCTTGGGGCATCTCTCCTGATTGTCATGGCATGTTTGACAGTGATCCGGAAGCGACTCTACCTCCCCCTGCTGGACAGGATTCGCTGCGCCAACCGCTTCAGGGGCTCCCGGTCATCGAGCCGAAAACGCCGAAGCGTTCACTCAGCGCTTCTGAGAAAGGAAATGGTTACATTCTCCCGCAGCCCCGACCAATGGTCACAACTGATTATCATCGCGGCCATCACCGTTGTATTCATTTTAAATATCCGTGCCATCCCACGGATCCATCCCGGAGTGGATATTCTGACAGCATTTCTGAACATGGGTGTAACGGCATTCGTCATCGCCGGGCTGAACAGCCGCTTCGCCTTCCCGTCCATGCCAATGGAAGACAGGGGCATTGTGCATGTACTTGCATCGCCGGCTCCCAGAAAATCCCTCCTCCATATGAAACTTCTGGCCTATATCCCCCCCCAGGTATTGCTGGGATTGTGCATTTTTCTGGCGGGCCACTGGATTCTTCACCAGGATACGTTCATGTTGTTGACTGGTCTGGTCTTTCTGATTCCCGGGCTGATCTATATCAGTCTGCTGGCATTCCGCTACGGCCTGGAGGTCCTCCCGGGGCCGAATGAGACTCCTGAAAATCTTTTGTTGAGTCGTTCCGGAATCACCTTCATGCTCACATCTCTTGCTTTTATCATCGCGTCAATGCTGCTGTTCACCCTCCCGATTGCCCGGTTCTATCTGCACCTTTTTCATAAACTCCCCGCACCCACAGCCATAATCTGTGCGTGGTATGGTGGATTTCTTTTCATTGTGTTTCTCTTATCCCGCCACGCGTTACGAAAAAGTTATTCTCTATGGGAAACCTGGGAAAGTTAAACTCCGTGACCCGCAACATTTGACAGCAATGGTCTTTCCATTGATAATGGCCCTTAAAAGAGGTTAACCATGTACTCCAATCAACTCCAGGTCGCAACAGAAGCCGTTTTCGTCGCCATGCAGATCACACGCAGCATTCAATCGGAGATCTCCGGTGCCGATACGGTGACAAAATCCGATCGCAGTCCCGTAACGGTAGCGGACTTCGCCTCACAAGCACTGATTTGCGGACACCTTCACAGCCATTTCCCCTCCATCCCCATCGTGGCGGAGGAACGCTCCGCTCTCCTGCGTGAGACAGAAAACTTCCCTCTGGTCACCCGCATTCTGGAATCAGTGCGCAACCGTGGAGAACTGGGAAAAATCGATGGGAAAGACCTTCTGAACCTCATCGACCTGGGAGGAAGTTCTCCTGGAGACACATTCTGGACTCTGGATCCCATTGATGGCACCAAGGGTTTCCTGCGTGGAGAACAATTCGCCATCGCCCTGGCTTTGATCGACAAAGGAAAAGTCCAGATCGGCATTCTGGGTTGTCCGAATCTGACACCGGGAGAATCCGAAGAACCCGGGGGCTGCCTGGTCACCGCGGTACGGGGTGAAGGCGCATGGATTGAGTCTCCCTCCTCGCGGCGGCGGACCCAGTGTCATGTTTCCACCATGACGGAAGCGAAAAACATGCGCTTTGTGGAAAGTTATGTGTCCGCACACAGCCATTCAGACCTTCAGCTACAGGTAGCCCGGGAATTGGGGATCAGGGGCAATCCCGTACGCATGGACAGCCAGGTGAAATATGCCGTGGTTTCTTCCGGACGGGCCGAGATCTATATGCGTATTCCCCATCCGGATACGCCGGATTACAAGGAAAAAATCTGGGATCACGCGGCCGGGAGCCTGATCGTAACTGAAGCGGGCGGAGAAGTTTCAGACATCGAAGGCCGTGAATTGGATTTTACCGCCGGGAGAATCCTTGCGCGGAACCGGGGAATCCTGGCCACCACCAATAAGATGCATAAAAAGGTCATCCGGTCGATCCGGATGCTGGAAGAAAAAAGGCTGTCCTGAAGTTATTCCGTAACGCCGAAATCACTTTTCCGAAACACGGATACAAAAGGATATCCCGCATTCCGGATCGCCTCGCGACCACCCTCCTCTCGATCAATCAGGGCCATAACCACCGCTACTTCCACTCCGGCTTCCTCAACCAACCTCGCCCCCCGCAGAATCGATCCCCCCGAAGTGACCACATCATCAAAGATGGCGACCCGGCCCTTGGGCGGAAAATTCCCTTCAATGGCTTTTCCCGTTCCATACCCCTTTGCCTCCTTGCGGATAATAAACGCCGGTAAGGGAGCACGGTTCAGTTGACTGATCACGGCAATGGACGACACAATCGGGTCCGCACCGATGGCATATCCCCCCACGGCATCCACGTTGAATTCCGCCAGCATTTCCAGAAACAGGCGCGCGGAAAGCAACGCACCTTCGGGATCCAGGGTCGTCATGCGGGCATCGACATAGAATCGACTTTTTCTGCCCGAAGCCAAGGTAAACTCCCGATTCGTAAGGACGGATTTCTGCGCGAGAATCTCCTTGAGCCGCTGCCTCATATGAGTTTCCCCCTGAAGTCGGACGGAATCAGTTTCACAAAATACGGGGCGATTTCGCGGGAGATTTCTTTCAACTTTTCAAGGTTCTCGGGAGTAAAATCGGGCCCCGCTTCATAAAATGACTGGGATCGCCGGGACACTTCAATCACACCCACACGCTCTTCCTCTTCACCCAGGACGACGCCCATTATTTTGCATATGGGATGTATGGTTTTTCCGGGAGCCTTTACGGTTTCAAAAATCGAGAGGTGCTTCTGCTGCAAAAAATTGTTTTCAATAAGGGGCCTTCCCGTTCGGAAAATCTGCGACACCACAGCCTCGGATGAATTAACCGGAATGATTCCCGCATCCACCAGATATGGAGGATAGGCAAAGGATAGAAAGTTTTTCTCCCGGTTGCTGAGAAATATGGCAATTTCCGTATCGTTTAAAGAGAACTCACCCATCAGGGTTCCGGCAATCGCTTCAATCACCCGATTGAACCGCTCCGGAGATTCGGGCAAAAGCAACATTTCCCCCATCTCATTTTTCAAAGCATCCAAAGCCTGCATGTTCACTCCTGAAATTTTTTACTCTCCGTCGGGACGGTGATTATACAATACCGTTGGTTTTCATAAAAAGCAACCCATACATCATAGAAGTTCCGGTTGTCTTACCGCGGGAAATGTGATACAAAAGGCTATGGCGAAAAACCTGCTATCCGTGATTGTCCCTGTTTATAACGAGGAATACAACATAAAACCCTTATTCGGGGAAATTGTGGAGGCCGTTGATCCACTGGATATCGACCTTGAAGTCCTCTTCGTGGAGGATGGCAGTACGGACCGTTCACTGGAGGTCCTGCGCAACCTTCACGATTCCGATCCCAGGGCACGGATCATCCAGCTCCGCAAGAACTTCGGTCAAACCGCCGCTATTTCCGCCGGATTCGACACCTGCAACGGTGATCTTGTCATCACCATGGACGGTGACCTTCAAAACGATCCCGCGGACATTCCCCTCATCATTGAGAAACTCAATCAGGGCTATGACCTGGTGAACGGCTGGCGAAAAAACCGCAAGGACAAATTCATCACCCGGCTCATTCCCTCCTTTTTCGGCAACAAACTCATCTCTTTCATCACCAAAGTGAAGCTGCATGACTATGGATGCACCCTGCGTGGATTCCGTCGGGATGTGGTCAAAAACCTTACACTTTATGGCGAAATGCACCGATATATTCCAGCCATCGCCTCAAGAATGGGCATACGCTCCATTGAAATTCCCGTCAACCATAG
Source organism: uncultured Clostridia bacterium (assembly GCA_964449545.1). GTDB lineage: Bacteria > Acidobacteriota > Aminicenantia > UBA2199 > UBA2199 > UBA876. The sequence continues at coordinate 5,505 of CAYVBC010000052.1, forward strand.
ACCCCGAAAGCATGGAGAATCCAAATACGGCCTCGGCCGCACCTTCCGCGTTGTCCTGGACCTGATCACGATCAAATACCTCCTATCCTACGCCCATCGCCCGCTTCAGATGTTCGGGGGATTCGGCATTCTTCTCCTTTTCGCGGGATTCTGTTCAGGAATCTACCTGACCATTCTTAAATTTTTATACCACCAGCCCCTTGCGGGACGCCCTCTTCTGTTCCTCACCATCCTGATGATTTTCCTGGGATTCCAGGTCATCACCCTCGGCCTGATCGCCGAAATGCTCACCAAGATCTACCATGAGGGACTCAATAAACATGTCTACTCCATCCGCAAGACCTTTGGAATCGATACCCATGAAGATCTTGATGATCGCCCCTGAGCCATTTTTTGAACCTCGCGGCACACCGTTTTCCGAGTACTACCGGATTCGCGCAATCACGGAGCTGGGCCACCAGGTTGACCTGGTCACCTACCCCATTGGTGAGGACAAGTCGCTTCCCGGATTGAGGATTTTTCGATGCCTGCGGCCCTTCTGGATCCGCAATGTCAAAACCGGCCCCTCCGTTTCAAAGGTGATCCTGGATCTCTTCCTGTTTTTCTCTGCGTTAAAAAGACTTCTTTTCCACCGCTATGACATGATCCATACCCATGAGGAGGCTTCCCTCTTCGGCACCATACTGGGGGGGCTTTTCAGACGCCCCCACCTGTATGACATGCATTCCTCTCTTGTGCAACAGATGGACAATTTCCAGTTCACCCGTTCCAGGCTGATTCGGGGTGTTTTCGCGGCCAACGAACGCCTGGCCCTGAAAAAAGCACGCTCCGTCATTGTCATCTGCCGTTCTCTACAGGAACATGCATCCACCATGACCGATGCCGGAAAACTGACACTGATTGAAAATTTCATGGATGAAACGCCCGAATCGCTGGACCCGGCCATGATTGCCAGGATCCGATCCAAGCTACCGGAAGGCCGCCGGATCATCACATATACAGGCACTCTGGAACATTACCAGGGAATTCCTCTTCTGATGGACTCCATGGAATATCTGGATCCGAGTTATTTTCTCCTACTGGTTGGGGGAAAGCCCTCCCAGGTTCAGGCACTTCAGGAAACCATCAAAGGCGGCAAACTGGCAAACCGGATTCTATTCACCGGTCGCCGCCCTTACAGTGAGATCCCCTACTACCTTCACCTCTCTCATGTACTGGTATCCCCCCGCTCTCTGGGCACCAATATTCCCCTTAAAATTTATGCGTACCTGAAAAGCGGTGTGCCTGTGGTGGCCACCAACCTGTATACCCACACTCAGACCCTCACTCCGGAAATCTCGGTCCTGGTCAATCCCGATCCCCGCGCTCTGGCCGAGGGCATCCAGCGTGCCGACTCACCGGAAGGACACGGAATCGCTGAAGAGGCGCGGGAATTCTGTCGAAAGAATTACTCTCCAGACCGATACCGGGAACTGGTTGCCCGCGCTCTGGAGCACTGTCAACACTGATCCTTTCCCGGATTGAGCTTTGTCTGCTTCATCGCTATAATAAGCTCAGTTCACTTGAAATACCTGCAAGGAGCCCGATATGGTCGAGAGATATGAAGTGCAGAAAGTTAAGGAAATCTGGAATCGCGAAAATCGTTTTCAGCGCTGGCTGGACGTGGAGATCGCAATCACGGAGGTCTGGCATGAATGGGGGCAGGTTCCGGATGAGAGCATGCGGAATATTCAGGAAAAAGCAGGATTTGATCTGCACCGGATCGATGAAATTGAAACCCTTGTCAAGCATGATGTGATTGCTTTTCTGACTTCCGTGGAAGAGCATGTGGGCGCTGATTCCGCATATATCCACAAAGGAATTACTTCATATGATGTGGTGGATACCGCGCTCTCCCTCCTGATCCTTGAATCCATTGAACTGATCCTGTCACAATCTCATGCGCTCCACCGGGTACTGTATCAACGCGCCTTTGAACTGGAAAACCTCATGGGAATCGGCCGCACGCACGGGATTCATGCAGAGCCCATTTCCTACGGGGTTAAATTTCTGATCTGGTACGAAGAGATCGGACGCAATATCAAGCGGCTGGAACAGGTCCGCGACACCATGGCCGTAGGTAAAATTTCCGGCTCCGTGGGAACATATATCCATTTTCCTCCGGAGGGAGAGGAAAAAGCGCTTGAAAAACTTGGGTTGAAACCCTGCCGGGTATCCTCCCAGATCATACAGCGGGATCGACACATGGAGGTGTTCTACGTGCTGGCCAGCCTGGGAACGGCCATTGAAAAAATCGCCCTGGAAATCCGCCATCTACAACGCACGGAAGTACTTGAAATGGAGGAACCGTTCACCGCCGGGCAGAAAGGTTCATCTTCCATGCCTCACAAGCGGAATCCCGTGCGTTGCGAGAGAATTTCAGGCCTGGCCCGGTTGCTGAGAAGTTATGTGGGTCTGGCCATGGAAAACAACCTTCTCTGGCATGAACGGGATATCTCCCATTCCTCAGCGGAACGGGTGATCTTCCCGGATGCGTTTCATACCGCGTCATTCATGCTGGAGGACATCATTGATATCATCCCCAACCTGGTGATCTATCCGGAAAACATCCGCCGCAACCTGGAGATCACTCAGGAAGTCTACTTTTCTCAAGCCGTCCTGACACTTTTGGTGGATCGTGGGGTCCCCAGGCAGGAGGCATATGAAAAAGTTCAGACAAACGCCATGAAATCCTGGCAGGAAAAACGCAGCTTTCGCGAACTGGTCCTGAATGATCCGGAAATCCTGGCACTCTGCCCTTCTGAAGAACTGGAGGGGGCTTTCTCGTCTGAACGACTCGAATCCGGAATTCACGCAATCTTCAAGCGGTTTCGGAATGATACTCCCTGAAACCCCGAAACCACGACGATTTTCCCTACCTGACATCTCTCTGCTGAATGTTCCGTCACAGGTCAATGTCAGTCCCGCGAACTCCGGGTTGATTCACAATGGCGGAGTCGAGTGCCTGATTTCAAACGCAGACGGCCCTGAGGTTCATAAAGGCCGTTTTCCCGCGGGAAAATCCGGCCTCACACCCCCCCGCAGATCCGTTTCAGAAAATGCAGGCAGGGCAAATATGGTACAATAACAATAGAGCGAGGAAATTCTTCCATGTCAGAAAAATCAACCATCTATGTCAGCAAACGCCCCGGTTTTGACACTTCCGGGAAGCAGTTACTTCAGGACCTGAAAACCAACCTGAGGATCACCGGACTCACGGAAGTCCGCATTTTCAACCGCTATGAAATTCGAGGCATTCCGGACAGCGACATTGACGCGGCGATCTCCGTGATCCTATCCGAACCACCTCTGGATGAGGTGTTTCGAGAGGACTTTCCTCATGGAGAAGGCGAGCGCATTCTGGGCATTGAATTTCTCCCGGGTCAATACGACCAGCGGGCGGATAGTACGGCCCAGTGCTTCCAGATATTTTCCCTGGGAGAGCGACCGGAGGTCGCCACCGCGCGCTTCTTCCTCTTTAAGGGCGACGTTTCGGAAAAACAATTCAAAGCGATTCGAAATTACCTGGTCAATCCGGTGGATTCACGGGAAACCCATCTGGGTCATTCAAGCCTGGACGAGAAATCTCCAGCGCCCCCTTCAGAGGTACCTCACCTCACTGAATTTACGGAATCGTCATCCCGGGAACTGGAAAAGCTGTTATTGGAATTAAACCTGTCTCTGGGTCTGGAAGACCTTCTTTTGATCCAGAACCATTTCCGCACAAAGGAAAAACGTCCGCCCACTCTCACAGAGATCCGGATGCTTGACACATACTGGTCCGATCATTGTCGCCACACCACATTCCACACGAAACTGGACCCGATCCGGTTTGATAACGGTCCCTACAGGGAAACTTTTTCCAAGGCTTTCAGCAGTTTCATGGAAACTTTTCATGCCTGCTCCCAGAATCGGAATGCCCTGCCCACTTTAATGGATATCGCAACCATGAGCATGCGAAATATGCGGCGGGAGGGGAAGCTGGAGGATATGGAAGTTTCCGGAGAGATCAACGCCTGCAGTATCATCCGAACTGTACGTGAATCGGATTCCCACAGGGAATGGTTGATCATGTTTAAAAACGAAACCCATAACCATCCCACGGAAATCGAACCTTTCGG
>CAYVBC010000053.1:0-9655 GCA_964449545.1 uncultured Clostridia bacterium
ATGGCCAGTGAGAGGCCGCCGGCGGCAACGAGAAAGGGCGCGTAATCGATATTCAGTTCCCCCAGAATCCACAGGGCACCCAGGATCCACAATGTCACCTTGGCGATGGAAAGGAGGACTGAAGAGAGTGTCTGGTAGCGCTGCTTGTGATGGTCGTCCAGGTGGTCGCTGCAGTCGACTTTCTTCATTACGTTGCCGACAATCTTGCGGGCGATGCGTGTGAGGAGAAAGATGATCGCCAGGGCGATGAGGATCACGAGGAAACCGTGGAGCAGCTGGTTGCGCAATTCGTGTCGGCGCTGAATTTTCAGGTCTTCCATGTCGTTGCGGGTGGAAGCGATTCGCTCTTCAAGGGTATGGATGCGGTTGCCCGTGATGTATACAAAGGTCTGAGTGGTGTTCAATCTGGGGATTTCCAACCCGTTCAGACGGATCTCTCTGACCTGGGTGAAAACATTTTTAATGCGTCGTTTTACCGGATCGGATTCAGTGCCGGTTTCCGCGGCCAGCCGTTTTATTTCCTGCTTTTTTTCACTGATTTTCGTCTTCTGCTCAGTCTGTTTGAGAACCAGCTCTTCAAGTTTTTTTTTCTCGGAGTTCAGGTTTTTTATGAATTTTTCCAGGTCGTCGTCCATTTGCCGCAGGCGCATGGCAGTGGAAACATTGTAGGCGGGGCGTTTTTCCATTGCCGTGGCGGACAGAAGCTCTTTCTGGAGCTCACTTTCCCGCAAACGCTGAATCTGTTTTTCCAGGCGTTCGATCAGGAGTGCGACTGAATTGATCTTTCGTTGAATCGATAGGAGGCCCATCTCTCCCTCTCCGCCGTAGGTTCTGACCTTTTTCAACCAGAGGGACCGCTGAGAAACATTGCTCTCCGCTCGCTTCTCCAACGCGGGGAACAGCTCGTCCTCCATTAGATTGTACATGGATACCAGCAGTTCGAATTTCCGACGATTGAAATCGAGGCGTTCCAACAGCTGGTGGGCGATCTCAAGCTCCTTGAAATCGGGAAACTCCCGGGGTGCGTACTGTTCCAGGGTAACAAACTGGGTGTGCAGTTCGGCCAACCGGACCTCGATTTCATCCGGATTCTCCTGGGCCGGGATCCAGGTTGTGAAGAGAATGCCGGCCAGAAGTATAAGAAATAAGCGTTTCATGAAATCCTCCCTTCCATCGGCCGGAGAGGCCGGTTTTCCGATTATACCTGAAGGCTCGATCCGGCTCAACCCGGATCCGGAGCGAATATTTTCATGGGACGTTCGTCACGGAGGCGATCATTGACGAAAACCGCCACCCTGTAGGTGCCTGGGGGGAGGTTCTGAAAGCGTTCGAAGCAGGTGATGTGGTGATAGTATTCCCCCGTTTTTCCGAAATGAAACAGGGCATTGCGCAGGCGCTTTCCCGCGGGTGTGTACAATGCAATTCGAATGGTTCCGCGGTTTTCAGCATCACAGATTTTTACGAGCAGGTAAAATGGGCAGGTCACCTTTCCATCGGGAAAAGCCTTGCGGATCAGCCGCTCTTTTTCGGAATCGATCTGCTGCAGTGCGGTCAACTCGCAGACATGGGGATCCAGCAGAAGCGGCAGATCCTCTAATTTTACTCTGCAGCCGGACAGGGCCAGCAGGCAGAGAAGCGCTACACCAGAAGAAATCGTAAGAAGATTTTTTTGAGTGCCAATGAGTAGCCTCCCTGAATCCTCAGTTTTCGTTTAAATGTTTTTTCAAGGAAAATTTCCACCGTCTGGAAACGGTCTCCATGGATGTAATAAATGGCAAAGGAGGAGAGTGTCATCCGCCAGGGCAGCCGAACTCTTCCGTTCCATGTGCAGGTTTCGAGTTTCAGGTCGTTGTCCATGGTAAAGCGCAATTGCAGATGTGTCAGGTCTCCGGAGTGGAGGGTCGCGATGAGGTGGAGATTCCTCGTATGGTTGCCCTCTACCCAGAATCCCTTGCTGCGGAAACGGGAAGCCAGGGAATACGCGGTGGACAGGCACAAGGGGCCGAAGTCCCGGCTTAAAACCAGGTTGGTCTGGAAGTCCGTCATGTCGTCACTCAATCCGTCCCACAGGTGGTGGAAGTGAAACGCGGGCTCCAGCCGCAATCCCAGGGGAAGCTCCAGACCCAGGGAACGGAGGTTGAAACGGATGCCCGGTGAGGACGATGTCTGGATCACCTCCCCGGAAGGGAAGGAATTGAACAGGTAAAAGGGGGTGATACTGAGTGAAATATTGCGTTGAAAGAAATGAATGGGCGTAAAGGTCAGCTGGGTGGAAAAATTCCTTCTGTTCACCGCATTGATCATATCACGATTGATGCGGTATCCGGATGTCAGGGAGAACCAGTGGGTTTGAAAATCGAGGTTCCCGGAAACATCCATCTGGTCGGATTGAAACGCCTCCCGGATGATGCGACGTTCCAGACCCAGGCGCAGCTTCAGCTTTCGACTGATCCGGATCGGGGCACTGACTCGATAGGAATAACTGGATTCCCAGTTGTGTCTGAAGGAAAGCTCGGGAGAAAAGCCGGAGAAAGGGGTCCACTGGAGCCAGGAGCGGAATTCAGTGAATAATTCGGCCCCGCTCCGGCCGCTGAACTGCTGGCTGAAACGATATTTCAGGGAATCGGTTTTGTGCTCATGAGAGAGGGAGAGGTTGAAGCTCTTGTCTCCCGTGTTTCCCAGAACGGTCAGAACCAGGATACTGGTTTTGCGGGGCTGAAAATCCAGTTGACCGGAGTAGAGCAGGCCCCTTCGGATTCCACTCAGTTTAAACAGTCCGCGTTCATATGCCTTGATGGAGAAATCGCCTCTTACGGGATTCAGGCGCAACCGCAGATGGGTGTCCAGGGAAAGGCCTTCGCGCTGTGAGTAATTCACATCTTTAAAGGTGAAGGAACTCCTGTCAGAAATTTCTCCCCGGTTCAATGTAAATTGTTTCAGGGGCATCGAGGGTAATCCCATGATGTAGGGGATGACGAACTCCGCTCGCACGCGTCCGGTATGGTTGACTTCAAACCGGCTGAATTCGAAGAACAGGGCCGTGTCCTTGAATTCCTGAAGCCCCGGTTTCCGGATTTGAAAACGAAGGGATGGATCTCCGCGGATTTCCGCGATTTTTCCCAGTTTTTCGTACAGCAAACGGGGCGGCGATCCCTGAAAGAAGACGATGTCCCATCCGGCGGGCGCCCCCGGGGGCTCTGGCCTGGGGCCGCCATAGAGAATTCCCCGGCGGGCGTTCACATCGTAATAGAGAATATCGCCATGGAGTATGATATCCCCCAGGATCAGTGAGATTTCGCCACTGCCGAAGATGAGTTTCAGCGTGTCGTTGTAGATGAAAAAGTGGCCATCGGCCCGAATGGTTTTGTCGGACTCGGCTCCCAGTGCCAGGCACAGCGCCAGGCTAAGGAAGAGATACTTTGGTAACTTGCCCATCCAGTCCCATTAGATAGATATACCCCCTGTCATCCGCGCAGATGCCCGCCACGCCGCTTGTGGGGGATCTGTACACATCGATGATGTCTCCATCCGGCGTGAGTCGGTATATGGTGTCGCTGGCCGTATCGGTTATCAGAATCGTGCCTTCGAAGAATTCCATGCCTCCCGGAGATAGACCGGAAACCTGAAACAGGCGTTCCGCTTTCCGGGTTTCCGGTGAATATGTGAAGACGCTGTCGGATCGGTGGTCAAACAGGAGGATATCCGTTTCCCGTGCCGTGACCAGCAGCGGATGGATATCGGATGTGGTGATGCGGGAGATCAGGGTACCCGAAAGAGGATCCTGGATGTGAATCATGTTGTCACCGCGGGAGAGATAGAGGCGGCGATCAAGGAACGCGACCCCGGATGCTGGATCCACTTGAAAACTGCGGATGGACACGCCACTCTCCATATCAAAGGCGTCCAACCTGTCCGGGCTTCCTGTTTTCCAGATTTTTTCGCCGTCAAAGCAGATATCTCCCGGGCCGGACAGGGAGGTTGAGAAAATTCTCTGGATCTTGAGGCTTTCACGTGAAGCGTCCGGATCCAGGGGGTTGTTGAATACCACGTCCCTGCAGCCGCTAGAAAGAAATACGACACTCCAGATGAATGCCGTAATCAGCCATCTTGCCTTGAATTTTCGCATTGGGTTTTTTTGACAGTGTAAGGTCCAGAAAATGAGTTGCGAGCACGCCAACGGTTCCGATTAAAAAGAAGTTCCGGGATCGGAATCGACGTTCCGCTTCCCTGCGCAGTTCGGTGATCTGTCCTGCGTCGCGGCATTCCAGGTAGCGATCATATGCCTGGTTTCCCTGGTGGTTCTGGATCATGGCGCCGGTCACCGCCCCCAGGAATCCTCCCAGAAGAAGGATGCCCTTGACGGGTTTCCCGGAACGAATCTGGGCCCACCCCGGGATGACACGGCTCACGGGAATCAGAGGAGAGGACTTTTCCTCCCCGTTCACGGTAAGGGCCAGACACAAAAATGTCCCAAGTAACAGGATTGTGATCCGGTGTCTGTCCATGGATCCCATATTACCGGGTTAGACCCTGGAATGCAACGGTACCCGGCCTGTTGACACTTTTCAAAAAACCGGCAATAATGGGTGGAGTTGGTAGCCCGGTGGACGGCGATCCGTCCGGGGAGAGGGAGTATTCGGGTTCCGACTCATTGAGGAGGGCGGAATGAAACCACAACTGATTGGTATGGTGGGCCTGCTGGCCCTGATCCTCGTACTGCCTGTTTCCACGGCCCAGGATCTGAATATTGGGAAGGTGAACGTTCCACGCGCATTTGTTCACGGAGACCAGACATACGCGGCCGGGGTATATCGCTTATCCCTGACTGAGAAGGATGGTATTCCGTGGTTCAGGATTTTCGATGGTAAGAATTCCCAGCTTTTTGAAGAGATGGGTGTCGTGACGCTGAAGAAGAGTCGCACGGGGAAACGGGGTTTCCGGGTGTACCGTGAGATGTTGCGCGGATATGAATTCTTCCGGATCCGCGTGGTCCAGCCGGAGCGCTGGGTTACGGCCTATTTTCTGATTAAACAAAAATAGGCATCAGTTGTTTTCCTGCGCGGGGGTGGCCGTCTCCGGAGATTCTTCCGTGTCCGGGATGTTGTCATAATATCCCTGAAATTCCATGTGTTCTTCAGGTCGGCAGAATTCCGTGGGTTCCGTACCGTTGATAAACGCTTCATTCAGCGGGTGGATGCATTCGGATGTCCACAACTTTCCCGTGAATCCATCCACCTTGATGAAAACCACTCCGGGGGGTTTCCGGTATCCTTTTTCTTCCGGGAATTTTTCCAGGTATTTTTCCATGAAATGAACAAAAATCGGAGCCGCGGCACGGGATCCGGTTTCGAATTCTCCCAGGCTCCGGGGAATGGAATATCCCACCCACACACCCACGGTCACTGAGGGAGAGAAACCGATGAACCAGGCATCGGTATTGTCATTTGTGGTGCCGGTTTTACCGCCGATCGGCGCTTCCAGGTGGCGGGCACGCCATCCACTGCCCATCTGCACCACTCCCTGGAGAAGATAATTCATGACGAATGCGGTTTCCTGGTCCACAACCAGTTTCCGGTCCGGGAAGTCTTCCTCCACAATATGCCCGTTCTGATCGCGGATATTGCGTACAAGGTAGGGAGTGACCCGGGTACCCAGGTTGGGGAAGACCGTATAAGCCCCCACCATCTCCTTCAGGGATACGCCGAAACTGCCCAGGGCAATGGACATGAAGGGCTTCAGGTCCGAAGTGATGCCGAAACGATGCGCGTAGTCAACGATGCGTACGGGAGTCAACTGTTCCACGAGCTTGGCTGAGATCACATTACGGGATTTCTGCAACGCTCGCCGCAATGTCAATGGGCCGAGAAAATCAAGAGTAATATTGCGGGGTTCCCAGATTTCATCAATCTTGGCGTCATAGTACGAGAAGGGTTCATCAATGATAATGGTCGCGGGGGTATACCCATGCTCCAGAGCCGCTGTGTAAATAATGGGTTTGAACGTGGACCCCGTTTGCCGTCCGGCCTGGGTGGCGTTGTTGAACTCACTGACAGCGAAATCGTATCCCCCCACCATGGCGCGGACCTGGCCGGTCTGGTTGTCCACCACCATGATGGCGCCCTGCACCTCGGGTTCCTGTTCCAGGCCGAGTTTCAGGGTAAGGGAAGGTTTTTTACCGGGTTCCCCCTCTTTTTCCGGAGCGTCGATTCCGGGAGGCACTTCCAGGATTCGGAACAGCGCCACATCGCCCTTCTTGAGAATGCGGTGAAGCGGTTGCTTTGCCCAGGCCGCGTCGCGGGCGTTCAGAAGGCCGGTGAACCCATCGATCCGGACCAGGGCTCTCCGGCTGCTGACCCGGGTAACGATTCCCTTGACGATTTCCGATGGACGCAGCTTCAGCCGCTGCCAGCCGGGCAGACGAATGGTCTCGATATCTTCACCGTTTTTGATCAGGTTGGGTAGTGCGGGACGAATCCGCCATCCCTTACGCTTGTCCAGTTGCCGCAGGCCCTCCTTCAGGGCGGTTTCCGCCCAGACCTGCATCTCCATATCCAGGGATGTGAATACCTTCAGTCCACCTTTGTACAGGAGGTTGTCGCCGTACTTGGACTCCAGGTAGCGTCGAACTTCCTCAAGGTAGTAGTCGCCCACGGATGTCTGCTCCGAGTCAAAGGGCTTCTCCGGTAACCCGATTTCCTCAGCGGTTTTGAGTGCCGATTGGTCGATGAACCCCATGGCGTACATGCGCCGCAATATCCGGTTGCGCCGGAGGGTCAGGTATTGAACACGTTTTTCCTTGCCCTTCAGGTTCCGGAATACACTGTAGAGTACATTGGGTGTCGGGATCAGGGCGGTCAGAAGCGCCGCTTCCTCCACGCTGACCTCGTGGATGGATTTCCCGAAATAATATTTGGCGGCGGCTTCAACCCCGTATACACTGCCGCCAAGGAATATCTGGTTGCAGTAGAAGGTGATAATCTGTTCCTTGGAGTAGTTCTTTTCAATCTGGATGGCCAGCAGCATCTCATTGAGCTTCCGTTTCATCGTGACGCGGGGCGTCAGGAAAAGCCCGCGCGCGAGCTGCTGGGTAATGGAGCTCCCGCCACCGCGATCACGGCCGAAGATCTGCCCGAGGATGGCCCGGAAAGTTCCCTTGAAGTTGATCCCCCAGTGGGAATAGAATTGCTGATCTTCGGAAGCCACAAGAGATTGGATCAGGACATCAGGCAGATCGGTACGCCGGACGATTCGGCGTTTTTCAATGGCGAAATCATGAACCGGGGTACCGCTGCGGTCGTAGATGGTGGTCATGACCACGGGTTTGATATCTTCCAGATTTTTTATTTGCTGAGGGAATCCCTTCTGGTAAACCAGGATGATTCCCACCACGACACCGAGCAGAATGGTGAGCAGAATGCTGGCCGCGAACACGATTGGACGAATATGACGCTTCAGGAAATCCTTCATAACTGCCAAGTATATCATACCCCTCCTGCTTTCCGAATACCCATTGTCATCGTGCAGGACTTGAATTTTGCCCGCTTGGGGGTATAATATCTTACTACGCACACCACCCAGTGGTGAAAAAGGAGGTAGAAATGCCGGCAAAAGGCTATGTTGAAATTGACAAAGAAGTGTGCAAAGGCTGCAACCTTTGCGTGCTGAACTGCCCGACCAAGTGTTTGTCCCTGAATACTTCAGACACCAACACCCATGGTTTGCATTACGCTTTCCAATCGGAAGAAGATAAGTGTATCGCGTGTATGAACTGTGCGGTGATTTGTCCGGACGCGGCAATCACGGTTTACAAAAAAAAAGGTTGAACTAGGGAGGAACAATTGGGCGACATTAAATTTATGAAAGGAAATGAGGCCCTTGCTGAAGCCGCGATTCGCGCGGGTATGCGGGGCTATTTCGGATATCCAATCACCCCTCAATCTGAAGTGGTGGAATATCTGGCAATGGAAGAACCGAAACATGATTTCGTGCTGGTTCAGGCGGAAAGTGAAATCTCTTCCATCAATATGGTGTATGGAGCGGCGGGTGCCGGAGCCAGAACCATGACAACCACCTCGTCCCCGGGGTTTTCTTTGATGCAGGAAGGCATGTCCTATATCGCCTGCGCGGAGATTCCATGTGTCGTGGCCAACGTGGCCCGTGGCGGCCCGGGACTGGGAACGATTCAACCCAGTCAGGGAGATTATTTTCAGGCGGTAAAGGGCGGTGGTCATGGCGATTACCGGCTCATCGTGCTGGCTCCCAATTCAGTTCAGGAGATGGCGGATCATACATTCATGGCATTTGACCTGGCCGAGAAGTATATGAATCCAATCCTCATTCTGTCTGATGGCGCCATCGGGCAGATGATGGAAAAAGTGGAATTACCTGATCCCATAACCACCCAGGTGGACAAGCCCTGGGCCAGTACGGGGAAAACCCCGGACCGGGAGCGGAATGTGATCACCTCACTGTACATCAAGCCGGAAGATATGGAGCAGAAAAACATCGAGCTCCAGGCCAAGTACAGGAAAATCGAAGCCAATGAAGTCAGATTTGATGAATACCGTCTGGATGACGCTGAAGTCGTTCTGACCGCATATGGCGTTTCCAGCCGGATCTGCAGGAAGGTTGTGGACATGGCTCGGGAACAGGGCATCAAGATGGGCCTGTTGCGTCCCATCACTCTGTGGCCTTTCCCTTCGGATCGGTTTGCGGAGCTGGCTGCCCAGGATCAGGTCAAGATGTTCGTGTCCGTTGAAATGAGTGCCGGCCAGATGGTTGAAGATGTCCGGTTGGCCGTAAATGGTCGCAAACCAGTGTTTAACACCGGTCGAATGGGCGGTATCCTGCCGACTCCCGGTGAAGTGCTGGATTTCTGCCTGCAGCGGATGAAATAAGGAGATCACCATGAAGGAAGGATACGAAAAGATTTACTCACGTCCCAAAGTATTGCGAGACGTCCGCATGCATTACTGCCCCGGCTGTATGCATACGACAACCCATAAAATCATCTCCGAGCTGATTGAGGAGATGGACATTCAGGAAAAGATCGTCGGTGTCTGCCCGGTTGGATGCAGCGTGTTCGCATATGACTATATCGATATCGACTGGCAGGAAGCCGCTCATGGCCGTGCCGGCGCTGTGGCCACTGCCGTGAAGCGCATGTTGCCCGACAAGTATGTGTTTTCTTACCAGGGTGACGGTGACCTCGCAGCCATTGGTACCGCTGAAACGATTCATGCCTGCAACCGCGGGGAAAATTTCACCTTTATCTTCATCAACAATGCCATCTACGGAATGACGGGCGGCCAGATGGCCCCCACCACCCTGTCCGGCATGAAGAGCACCACCACTCCCTATGGTCGTGATTCCCGTACCGCGGGGATGCCGTTGAAGATGTGTGAACTGGTTTCTCAGTTTGATGGCGTGGCCTTTGCCCAGCGTGTTTCATGCAATACGCCGGCCAATGTACGCAAGGCAAAAAAGGCGATCAAGCGGGCCTTTGAAATTCAGAAACAGGGTCTGGGCACCACGTTTATTGAAGTGGTGTCCAATTGCCCGTCCAACTGGAAGTGTACACCCGAAGCTTCGATGGAAAAAGTCAAAACGGACATGTTTTCCTATTACCCCCTGGGTGTGTACAAGGAACCCAAGT
>CAYVBC010000054.1:0-9420 GCA_964449545.1 uncultured Clostridia bacterium
GTGGTGGAAGGGAATCGTGAACTGGATTCCGCGGCGGCGGCCGAATGCTGGGAACAAGCGGGTTGAGGAAAATGTGAAAAAAGCGGGGAGTTTTTTCGATACAGCCGACAAAAGGGGCGTATCGAAAAGGAGGCCGTCCCGGTAACGGGGCGGGAAAGGATGATGAAAAAATCACGTTGGATCAAAATGGCCATGATGTTGGGGACACTGGGTATACTGGTGGTGGCGATCTCCGGGGCACCGGAGACCGGGATCGTATTTGGAACGGTTGTATCCGTGGATGCCTCTCCCGTTCCAGGGGCTGAGGTCAGCGCTTTTTCCGAAGCGCATTCTCGATCCTTCCGCGCCATGACGCAGAAGGATGGTTCCTACAGGCTGGAGGGGATTCCAGTGGGGAAATACCGGGTGACCGTGCGGAAAACCGGATTCGTGACCACTGTGCGCAAGGGCGTGGTCATGGAAGCCGGAGGGCGTGTTCGACTGGATTTTCGATTGAAACCGCAGGCGGACCCTTCCCCGAACCCCGTTGAGGAGAAAGAGTTTACACTGGCCCAGGATGCCGCCCGGCCGTCCATTGAACCGGTGCCGGCAGGTAAAAAAGGGATGAGTAAAATCAGGTTCCGGACCGCGGGGCACATGAGCGCTGAAATGCCGTCCCCCACACGAGGGCAGTGGAACACGGAAGAATACGCGCACATCGATGAAAACCGTTTTCACAATGCCCTGGAAACCGCGTTATCCACTTTTTCCATTGACGTGGATACGGCATCCTACGCCAACGTGCGCCGCTTTCTCAATCTGCAGCGGACGCCTCATCGGGACGCGGTTCGCATTGAAGAGTTGATCAACTATTTTAACTATGATTACCCGGAGCCTGATGGCGGACACCCCTTCTCCATCACCACCGAGTTGGGCGCATGCCCGTGGAATTCGGATCACCGCCTCATGCTTGTGGGGATCCAGGGACGGAGGGGATTGCAGAAAAAACCGCGGGCCTCCAACCTGGTATTCCTCATTGATGTGTCCGGGTCCATGCGTGGGGGAGACAAGCTTCCGCTGCTGAAGCGGTCGTTCAAACTCCTGGTTCCGCAGCTGACCTCCAGGGACCGTGTGGCCATCGTGGTATATGCGGGCGCGGCGGGCCTGGTGCTGCCTTCGACTCCGGGTGACCATAAGGAAAAGATCCTCTCCGCACTGGATCGCCTTCAGGCCGGAGGTTCCACTGCCGGGGGCGCCGGGATCCGCCTGGCCTATGAGGTGGCTGAGAGAGAGTTCCGGAAGGATGGGAACAATCGGATCGTGGTGGCCACGGATGGAGACTTCAATGTGGGTGTCAGCAGTACGTCGGATCTGGTGAGCCTGATTGAGTCGAAACGGGATAAAGGGATATTTCTGACGGTTCTGGGATTTGGGACCGGAAATTACAAGGATGCCCGTCTCGAACAGCTGGCGGACAAGGGGAATGGGAATTACCACTATGTGGACAGTATCCTGGAAGGGCGGAAGGTATTTGTCCATGATATGCGTGGAACCCTGTTCACCATCGCAAAGGATGTCAAGATTCAGGTGGAGTTCAATCCCGCCCATGTAAAGGGATACCGCCTGGTGGGATATGAAAACCGCAAGCTGGCGAACGAGGATTTTGCCGATGATACCAAGGATGCCGGTGAACTCGGCGCCGGACATTCGGTGACCGCGTTTTATGAAATCATTCCGGCGGATTCCGATGAGGAAGTGGGTGGCAGTGGGAACCTGAAATACCAGGATCAGAGAATCAGTGAAAAAGCGCGCCGCAGCCCTGAGTGGGCCACCGTGAAGTTCAGGTACAAGAAACCCGATGGCGATCGGAGTATCCTCATGGAACGGACTGCGCGTCCCCGCAGGGGAAAAGGGTCACGGGTATTTCAATTTGCCTCCGCTGTGGCGGAGTGGGGAATGCTGTTACGGGAGTCACCATTTAAAGCGCAAGCTTCATACGAAGCGGTTTCCCGGCGCGCACGCGCGAACCGTGGGGCGGACGTTTATGGATATCGGGAAGAGTTCATTCGGCTGGTGGACATCACGAAGCTGTTGAAGGAAACCGATTCTTCGGAGAAGAAAAAACATCCAGAGCGGTAAGCGGATTTGAGATCGGAGCCGGGCGATTTCGCCCGGCTCCGATGATGGGATTGCTTTTTTACTATTTCAGAAGGGGGCCGAATACCAGGACCCCATTCACCATGATCATGTCCTGATCGAAACTATCCGGTCCTTTCGGCGCATAAGTCCCCTGTTGTTCCCAGCCGGAAAAACGGCCGTCTTTGCCGGCGGAAGCCAGTGCGAAATCCGTGGCACCGGGACCCTTGCGGTAGAGAATGGGGTTGCCCCAGCCGTCCGCCACTTTCTCTATTTCCGCCGGCGCGGCACCGGTTTCAGCGATCCGGGCGGAAATTTCCATGGACAGATGCTTCATCGTCGTAAGGGTGGAACGGCCACGGTTTTTCTGCACCGCGGTCAGGATGTTGGGAATCGCCACCGCGACGGCGACTCCGCCCATGGCCATCAGCGGCATCAGCATCATGTTGTGAGCGCCGAGGCGGTGGTTCAATGTATACCGGAATCCGGTTTTCGTCTGTTCCAGCACGCCATAGAAAGAGAAATCCGTGGGAAGAATGTCTATGAACGCTTTCATGGATTGACGATCGGCTTCCTTCAGTTCCGGATTGTTTAATGCTCGGGATTGAATGTCGCGGATCACTTTTCCCACACGGGGCGAGAGGAAGCGGAACCCGTTTCCTTTTTCAGGCAACCCCGACGCCATCTCGATGAAGTCACTCTCCGCCGTCAAACCGGATGCATGATCCGCGGATAGTATTTGTAGTGCCAGAGCGTTTTCAGTGGCGAAAACCAGATATTTTCCGTTGCAGGCCAGGGTGGGGGAGGAAAATATCGGATTTGGCGGGGCGGGAATCGTCAACTGGCGAATCTCTCCATCCGGAGCCGGCTTGTCGCCCGGCATCCGGGAAGAGATGAATTGGAACAGGTCGTGGTTTTTTACGGAAATCACGATGGCCAGTCCGGGAGCGGGAATCAGCATGGGTTCCTTGCCCATGGGCAGGGGGAGGGTCCGTTCCCGGTCCATGGTCACGATCATGCCGGCACTGCCGTTGAGGCCCTTTAAGATTTCATCCAGGTCCACGCCCTTCATCTTCAACATGGGGTCGAGCATGGCTACACCCTTTTTGAACTCAGGCACATTGCTGTCTTTTCCCTGCTGCTGCAGCCAGTCCCAGAATACGCGGGGGCGGAAGTCTCCGAATTGGGCCAGGACCGTATCCGCGGGAAGCATCTTCAGTTCATCCAGCGGTCGCGGCGTTGGCGCGTACAGGTTCCAGATCAGGTCATTGGTGGTGACGGGGTCGCGGTGCAGGACCATGCGTGTGCGGTTCAGGTCCTGCGTAATCTTGCGTGAACTGATGCCCAGGGCACGGACCCGGTACAGCCCCGTGTCCCGGACCAGTTTACGGGCAAGATGAAGCCAGCTCAGGATGCGTTCCTTCTCGGCTGCATCAGATGCGCGGTTTTCAATCACTCCCTGAATCCGATCCGTCAGCGTGGTCGCCATCCGGACCAGACCGTCGGTGGAGAGGTATCCATACAGTTCCCCGCCTTCATCGAGCTGTGCCGTGACTTCATGAAACGGCGTCGCGGATTTCGACGTTATGGAAGATGGGCCCCACTGGCCAAGGAAAAAATATGCGGCAACGGCACCGATGAGAATGCCGATGACAATCAGAACAAGACTCTGACGAATTTTCATGGAAATCCTCCTTGCCCCTGCGGGCATTTTCTCTGCTGTTTCCCCTGCAGTGCATTGTATGATTCCGGATCCATAAAATCAAGCCGATTCGGGACCTTGCATTGAACCCGCGCATTGAGCTATATTGACATATTCTCCCGAAAAGAGATGCGGGAAATCTAAGATTGAGGTTCAATTATGGCTAGAGAAGAGAATATCTTTCATTACGGGCAGGATCGATTGAACGCGGGAAGCGCGCTTCACCTGGGGTGGGGACGTTTGCGGGGGAAGATTGGAGCGGAAGCTTCCGCGCGAGTGGATGCCGCGCATGAAACGGTGAGGAAGATCGCGGAGGGAAAGGACTCGGTGTACGGAATCAATACGGGGTTCGGCCCTTTGTGCACCACAAGGATCTCCGCGGAAGACACCCGAAAACTTCAATACAATATCCTGCGCAGCCACAGCAGTGGAATGGGGCCTGCGATTTCAAATGAGATCGCGCGCCTCATGATGGTGCTGAAGGTACACACGCTGGCAATGGGGCACTCCGGGGTGCCTTATGCGACCCTGGAACGGATCATCTGGCATATTGAGAACAATGCGGTTCCCGTAGTTCCCGTATATGGTTCCGTGGGCGCTTCCGGTGACCTGGCGCCCCTTTCACATCTTTTCCTGCCCCTGATCGGTCATGGAGAGGTTACATGGCAGGGGGAGCGCATGCCGGCCCGGGAGATGTTGAAAAGAGCCGGTCTATCTCCCCTTGAGCTGGGGCCCAAAGAGGGTCTCGCATTGATCAACGGCACACAGTTCATTACGGCCCATGCGGTAGTGGGACTGGAACGGTTCCTGAATTGCCTGGATCATGCCGATATCGCGGGCGCCATGAGCCTGGAGGCACTACTGGGATCGGAGAGTCCGTTCTCGGAAGAGGTTCATCGATTGCGTCCATATCGGGGCAGCCTGTATGTGGCCCGGCGGTTGCGCGGATTGATCCGGGGATCGGAGATGCTGACATCCCACGCTCACTGCGGGAGGGTTCAGGATCCCTATTCCCTGCGGTGCATGCCCCAGGTGCATGGCGCGTCACGCAATGCCTGGCTGCATCTGAAAGAAACCCTGGATGTGGAACTCAACGCGGTCACGGACAATCCGCTGGTCTTCCCCCCGGACAGTGCGGTGAGCGGCGGAAATTTTCACGGTCAGCCCCTGGCGATGCCGCTGGATTACGCATCACTGGCTGCCAGTGAACTGGGAAATATATCAGACAGACGGTCATACCTCCTTCTGGAAGGTGGATATGACGGGCTTCCGAAGCTTCTGGTGCGGGAGAGCGGCTTGAATTCGGGATTCATGATCCCTCAATATACTTCCGCCGCATTGACCAGTGAAAATAAATCGCTTTGTTTCCCTGCTTCCGCGGACAGTATTCCCACCTCCCTGGGGCAGGAGGATCATGTGAGTATGGGTTCCATCAGCGCGCGGAAATTCAACACCATTCTGGAGAACCTCGAACGAATCCTCTCCGTGGAATTGCTTCTGGCCGCACAGGGAATGGATTTCCGCAGGCCCATGAAATCCGGACCGGTCATGGAAGCCTGTCATGGACGCATCCGGGAGATCGTAACCCATGCGGAAGAGGACCGGGAATTCGGGCTTGACCTGGAAGCCATCCATGACCTGGTGCGCTCCCGCGAGTTGCCCGAAATCGCGCGGGAAGCGGCAGGGACCGCGGGATTTGAATTGAATGGATCGGATTCACGGGATTTTCAAATCGGGATCCATTAAGACACTGGAACCGGCGGGGGGGAGTGTGTTATGATGGGCAGGGGAAAAATACGACTGATCCGGTTGAACTAAAAGCATTTCAGGAGGCGTTAATATGTTTAAAATGGATAAGTCCTTCCGTCTGAAGGTTGGACTGGCGGAGATGTTGAAGGGAGGGGTGATCATGGATGTCACCACTCCGGAGCAGGCGAAGATCGCGGAAGATGCGGGCGCGGTGGCCGTAATGGCACTGGAACGCATTCCCGCTGATATTCGCGCCCATGGCGGTGTGGCACGCATGTCGGATCCGGCAATGATCAAACGGATCATGGAAACCGTGTCCATCCCCGTGATGGCCAAGTGTCGCATCGGTCACTTCGCGGAGGCCCAGGTGCTGGCCGCTCTGGGGGTCGATTTTATCGATGAAAGCGAGGTGCTGACTCCGGCGGATGAACGCTATCACGTAGACAAGCACAAATTCACCATTCCCTTTGTCTGCGGATGCAGGGAACTGGGTGAAGCACTGCGTAGAATCGCGGAAGGCGCGGCCATGATCCGGACCAAGGGAGAAGCCGGCAGTGGAAATATCGTGGAAGCCGTTCGTCACATGCGCTCCGTGGTATCGGAAATCCGCAAGGTGACCATGCTGGATGAGGGTGAGGTGGTGATCCGGGCCAAGGAGATGGGGGTTCCGGCTGACCTGCTGGAATATGTACGTCGGAAGGGACAGCTTCCCGTGCCCAATTTCGCGGCCGGGGGTATTGCCACACCGGCGGACGCATCCCTCATGATGCAGCTTGGCGCGGAAACCGTTTTTGTCGGATCCGGCATATTCAAATCCGATGATCCCGAACAACGTGCCAAAGCCATTGTGGCCGCGGTGACCCACTACAGGGATCCCGCAATGGTGGCCAAGGTATCCGAAGGTCTGCAGAAGGCCATGCCCGGATTGGAAATCTCATCGATTCCGGAGGATCAGCGTCTGCAGGAGCGGGGATGGTGACAACCCGACCACGGATCGGCGTGCTGGGGCTCCAGGGAGATTTCTCCAAGCATGAAAAGAGCCTGGGCATGGTGGGCGCGGACGTAATACAGGTCCGTACTGAAGAGGATCTGAAGGACTGCCGTGGATTGGTGATTCCCGGGGGAGAATCAACGACTCTCATGCTCCTGATTCAACGCGGCAACCTGCAAGAACCCCTGCGGGAATTCTCCCGGATGAATCCGGTCATGGGCACATGCGCCGGGTTGATCGTGCTGGCTTCAAAGATCCGGGGAGTGCGGATGGAAACACTGGATCTGCTGGATATCGAGGTGGAGCGGAACGGTTTCGGGCGCCAGGCGCAGTCGTTTATCGATTCCGTGACCCTGGAGATGGACGATGGAGAGAAATCGATGGAGGGAGTGTTTATCCGTGCCCCGAGGATCCTCGCGACCGGGGAGGGAGTGACCACTCTGGGATGGTGGCGGGAGGAACCCGTCATGGTCCGTTGCGGGGGGATCCTGGCATTGACCTTTCATCCCGAGTTAACGGCGGACCATCGGATTCACCGTTACTTTGTAAAAGAGATGGTGGTGGCGGGCGGCCGGGAGTCCGGCGCCGCGTAGAAATGACTCAGGAGAAAAAATGAATACCAGGAAAAAGATACAAGAGATTCTGCAGGGACCGAAGTTGATGGTCCTATCCTCCACGAAAGAGGACGGTTCGCCCTGGGGTCGTTATGTGATGGCCGCGGCTGATGATCAACTGGTGATCCGTTTCACCACCTTCACCGGCGCGCGAAAGGTGGAGGATATAAGCAGAGATTCCCGTGTCCACCTGGTCTGTGGAGGATCGGAGGCGAACATGGAGTCTCCCTACCTGCAGATCGCGGGGAAGGCAAGTGTCAGCACCGACCCGACACTGAAAGCGGCCATCTGGAACGAAGCACTGTCCGCGTACTTTTCGGGGCCCGATGATCCGAATTTTGCCGTGGTGGAAGTCACTCCCCTGAAGATCGAGTACTGGGGCGGTCCCGAACCCGAGATCTGGACCGCGGAATAAATCAAACGCATCAGAATCCTCGATCGTATATCTATTGATAGGGCAATTGAATCTCCGTCAGTGTTATACCTCCTGGGGAGGGGGGCCGTCAGGGCCCCCTTCACTCCCTGCATGAAAGCGTTTTTCAAATCGAACTCTTAGCAACCGGAGCGGAGACCCGTTGATCGTCACCATGGAACGCATACCGGGATCGGAGCACGGGACGTTGGGGAGTCCGAGCCGGATCGCGGTGGGGGAGTTTGCCCGCATTGTTCGTGGACGGGCGATGGGTTCATCAGGAAAAAATGAAAAAAGTGGTTGACAGGAAAAAAATATCGCATTATCATACTCATGACTGACGGTCAGTCATGACCGGCCGTCAGTCAAGTGAGGGAAACATGAGAATCGTTAAAGAACATGATGAACGTTTCGCGGAGTTTCTTGACACCGGGCGCAGACTGTTTTTTGCCAAGGGATATGAACTCGTTTCCGTTCAGGAGATTACAGAGAGCATCGGCGTGTCCAAGGGGAACTTCTACCACTATTTCAGTTCAAAAGAGGACATGCTGGATCAGATGGTGATGAAGTTTTCCCGGGAATTGCTGGAATCCTCACTCCCCATCCTGGATCGAACCGATCTTCCGGCCGAGCAAAAACTCCAGGAATTTTTCGTCTCCATTCGAAGTTTTAAACTGGAAAACCTGGACCTGGTGCTCACGGTGACCAAGTGCATCATCGACCCGAGAAATCTCCGATTCCGGGACAAGTATTACAGAGAGATGATCCGTTTATTTGCCCCACACGTGGCCGCGACGATCCGGGAGGGCATTGAATCGGAGCGTTTCGATTCACTGGATCCTGAGATCTGCGCGGAGATTCTCATGACCGTTTTTCTCCACTATGGTGAGGCCATATCCGTGGCCATTCTGTCTGATCCCGGCGCGCCCGAAGCCGCGGAGCGGGTGATCCACCAGATGGATGTACTGGTTCGATCGATGGAACGGATTCTCGGATTGAATGAGGGGACCATCCGACTGGTGGATCCCGATGTGATTCACCGATTCGTGGACGCTTTGAAACGTGATCTGCAGTGAGGGAGGTGAAATATGAAAATGATCCATTTTTTACTGATTCTCTGCCAGATAACCGGTTTGTGGCTGACGGCTTCTCCGGGCGAAGAACTCAAGGGGCCGGAGATCATCCATCGGGTGAATGAACTGTTCAATCCGGAAACCAGTGTCAGTCGGGCGCGTATGACCATCATCACCACCTCCGGTAAGGAGAGAACCTTTGAGTTTTTAACCTGGAGCCGGAATGGCGGGGAGAAAAAACTGGTGCGTTACGTGGCCCCCTCCCGGGTCAAAGACCAGGCTACATTGATGCTACACCATGCCGATGATATCTGGATGTTTTTCCCGAGAACGAACCGGGTACGTAAACTGGCCACCCATGCCAGAAAGCAGAAGATGCAGGGCAGTGATTTCTCCTATGAAGATATGGGTTCCGGGGATGCCTTCATTACGGATTACACGGCGCGTCGTCTGGCGGATGAACGACGAATGGAAAAGGAATGTTTTACCGTGGAACTATTGCGGAAGCCGGACGCCGGCATGACCTATTCCCGCATGATCCTGCACGTGGATAAAACGAATTTTGTGCCTCTGGAGATTGAATACTTTGACGAGAAGGACTCCTCCCGGCGGATCAAACGTCTCGAACGTGTGGATATCCGTGTTGTGGACGGCATTCCAACGCCTTTCCGCTCAGTCATGTTTAATGAAAACGATGGTTCCAGTACTCGAATGGATCTTCTGGAGATCGAATTCAATAAGAAACTTCCGGAAGCGATGTTTAC
>CAYVBC010000055.1:0-9376 GCA_964449545.1 uncultured Clostridia bacterium
GTGTCCAATGGTACCCGATCACCTCCCGGGACACAGTTCAGAACGATCTGTCCCCCATCCGCATACACGCCGTCGGCAGGTGTGCCGGACCGGGAAAACCAGACCGTCCGTCCCAGGCCCGCGTTTCCATGTACCTCTCGAACCAGGCCGTCATCCTGATTCATTACCTGGAAATCATGGGGTGTCTGATTGAGAAAAAGATTCATCTTGGCGGCCGCGTATTCCGCCATCCCGGGATATCGGTCCAGATGGTCGGGAGTCAGGTTGAGCAGGACACCCACATGAGGACGAAAGGTGCGGATCTCCTCCAGCTGAAAGCTGGAAATTTCCAGAACCACCACATCCTCATCCTCAATCCGGTCTACCAGAGAGATGAAGGGAGTACCAATATTGCCCGCCAGGTGAGCGGTTTTCCCCGCGCGCAGCAGCAGGTGATGAATCAAACTGACCGTGGTGGATTTTCCGTTGGTTCCCGTTACACCAACGAGGGTTCCACGATTGAAGCGGAAGGCGTATTCCAGTTCCGAAACCACATCCACGTTTCCATTTCGCAGATCCCGGAAACGTTTCCGGCTCCCGTCCACTCCCGGACTGAGCACCACGGTTTCCATCGTGAACAGTCGGGCGAATCCCTCTTCGCCTGAGACAAACTCCACGCCCCGGTTCTTGTATTCTTCAAATCCCCCACCTTCTGAAACGGGTAGATCGGTAAACAAAAGGATGGGGCGTGGTTTTTCCCGATTCAGCAGGAAATCCAGCATGCCCCGCCCGGTACGTCCGAAACCGATGATGCCGACACCCCGCCTATTCATCTTCCAACTCCGTGATGGCCCGTTCCAATCCGACACCCCGGGAGGCTTTGAACACCACGACACAGGGATCCGGAAAACGCTCTTTCAGGGCGCGGCCGGCGGTCCGTGCATCGGCAACCATATGTACCCTGGATGGATCCACGCCCGCGTCCACCGCTCCCCGGGCAATCCACTCTCCCCGGGGACCCACCGCGATCAGGGCATCAAAGGTCAATCCGGCCCAGAAAGCCCCCACTTCGAGATGAAAGCGTTCCTCTTCCGGTCCCAGCTCAAGCATATCCCCGAGAACGGCGATTTTGCGCTGATTGTATCCCCGGTCCACCCATTGAAGGACCTGTTTCACGGCCTCCGGATTGGAGTTATACGTCTCGTCCACAATGGTAAAGCGCCCGGAACGTCGCACCACACCGCGGCCCGGAACAGGACGCAATCTTCCCATGGCCATGCGGATTTCATCGTGCTTCAGGCCCATCTGATGCGCGGTCACCATGGCGGCAAAAAGGTTTTCCACCTGGACACCCTGAACGGTTTCCGTGTGAAATTCCGCTTCCCGTCCCCACCAGCGGGTTTTCAGGATCGTATCGTTTTCAAACCGTTCCACCTGATCCAGAACCACGTCATTTCGTTCCGCGTCCCTGCCGAAACGAAGGATGCGCCCGGAAAACCGGTCAAGAATCGGATCCAGCACACGGCAGTCCCCATTCACTACGGCACAGCCGTCCGCTTCCAGGAACTCCAGGATTTCGCCCTTGGCCACAGCCACATTCGCCACGGTTCCCAGGTACTCCAGATGAACGGGAAGAGCGTTGAGGATAACGGCCGTGTCGGGGCGAAGCAACTTCGCCAGGCGACTGATTTCCCCAATCCCGGGATTGCTCATGGCCAGCTCAAAAACCGCGGCATCCTCGTCACCTTTCATCTGCAGCATGGAGAACGGCAGGCCGATCCAGTTGTTCCAGTTGCGCAGCGAACGGAAGGCATGGAAACGCGCACTCAGGAGCTGATACAGAAACTCCTTGGTGGTGGTTTTGCCCGCGCTTCCCGTTACGCCCGCGAAGCGGACACGCCCCCATTGACTCCGAACCCAGGCTGTTAAACGGTGGGCCGCTTCCAGGGGGTCATCCACCCGTACCCGGGGCAAATCTCCGGAAATCCGGGCATCCCGGGCCACCACCGCCGCGCAACCCGGTTGACGCCGCATCTGCTCCAGGAAGGAATGGCCATTCGCCCGTTCCGATTTCAAGGCGAAAAACAGGGAATGGGGATGGGCCAGGTCCCGGGTATCGAACAGGTAATGGTGAATTGGAAGGGTTCCGGCACCGGCTTCCAGGCGACCGCCCACCGCGGCCGAGACCTGCTTCAATGTCAGCTCAGCCATCGCGACCCGCCTCCGGATTCCGGGAAGCAAGCCACTCACCGACCACCGCGGCGTCACTGAAATCCGTAATCCGGCCATTGATTTCCTGGTAATCCTCATGTCCCTTCCCGGCCAAGACAACCACATCACCGGGAGCCGCGGCCTCCAGGGCCGCGTGAATCGCACGAAGCCGATCCACTTCCACCTGGAAACCGGTAAATCCCATGGGAAAGCCGGCCGTAATCTCCGAGATAATCCGGTGAGGATCTTCTGAACGGGGATTGTCACTGGTCACAAAAAGCAGGTCCGCGTTTTCAGCAGCCACCCGCCCCATGCGGGGACGCTTGGTGGTGTCACGATCTCCTCCGGCACCAAACACCAGAATCACTTTTCCCGTCACCAGTTCCTTCACGGATTGCAGCAGACTCAGCAGGGCGTTGTCCGTATGGGCATAATCCACCAGCACGGCGAAACGCCCGCGATGCACCACTTCCAAACGTCCGGATACGGCCGACATTTCCTTCACGGCCGCGGAAATCACCTCGAGAGGCACGTGAAAAACCACGGCCGCGGCTACGGATGCCATGATATTCAGCAGGTTGACCCGTCCCACCAGGGAAGCGTGAACAGCAAGTTCTCCCACCGGTGTTTTCAAACGGGCATTGATTCTTTCCAGTGAAAAGCTGTAATCCAATGGTTTCACATCCGCATTGGGATGAAAGCCATAGGTGATATAGCGGCATTCCAACTCCGGTATGATTCGCTCCGACATCGGATCATCCACGTTGATAACGGCCCATTCATGTTGCCCCAGGTTCTGAAATAAGCTCAGCTTGGTGCGGAAATAGGATTCCATGTCCTGGTGAAAATCAAGATGATCCCCGGAAAAGGTGGTAAAGATTCCCATTGAAAAGGGAATGTCCGCCACCCGTTTCAGCGTGATGGCCGCGGAGGATGCTTCCATGACCAGGTATTTCCCTCCCAGCCGGGAGAGGTGAGATGCGAAGGTAAACAGGTCCACCGATTCCGGAGTGGTGAGACGGGAGGGGTGTTCGGTGACGCCATCACCGATCCCCAGGAATTGCATTCCAAGGGTTCCGGACAATCCCACGGGCGCGCTCCGGGCAAAAATGGCCGCAGTCAGGCTGGCCACCGTTGTTTTTCCATTGGTTCCGGTCACGCCGATTATCCTCACCCCTCCCGCTTCATTTCCAAGGAGGTTCGCCGCTACGCGGCTGAGAGCGGCCCGATCATCCACCACCTGCACCCAGGCCACAGGAGGAGGACCTTCCGGCGGAGGACTCTCGGTAATTACCGCCACCGCTCCCCGTTGTATTGCGTTGTCAAGAAATTGTATTCCATCTCTCCGGAATCCCTTCACCGCCACGAAGCAATCTCCGGGATTCACTTTTCTCGAATCATAGGAAATTCCAAATATTTCCGGGTCCCCCTGTGCCGGCTCCAGGACTCGGACTTGACTCAGGAGCTCAGACAGCTTCATCATACCCCCTTCCCCACATTCAAGGGCAATACGCGTTTCGTAATCCACATGCGGGCGCATATGGCCTGGAAAAGCGGAGCGGCCACATCACCCCCGTAATACTCGGTTTGAGGCTCAT
Source organism: uncultured Clostridia bacterium (assembly GCA_964449545.1). Classification (GTDB taxonomy): domain Bacteria; phylum Acidobacteriota; class Aminicenantia; order UBA2199; family UBA2199; genus UBA876. The sequence goes on from CAYVBC010000055.1 coordinate 3,789, forward strand.
CCACCACAACGAACATGGTGAAACGCGGATCCGGAAGCGGAAAAAAACCGCCGAAGGAAGAAACATAAATATCCGAATACTTTCCGTTATGAACCTTTTTCGCGGTTCCCGTCTTTCCCGCGACACCCAGTCCCTGAACCCGGGACTTTTGCCCTGTGCCCCGCTCAACCACTTCGCGCATGATGGCGGTTAACTGATGGGCCGTCCTTTTTGAGATCACCCTGCGAGGCGCCCTGTGGTCCAGGGTGACCCCATCCACATTCTCGATCAGGCGGGGCTCCACCAGCAACCCCCCGGAAGCGATGGCGTTGAATGCTCGCGCCATCTGCAGCGGTGTCACCATGATCTCATATCCGAAAGCCATGAATGCGGGAGAAACCTCACTCCAGTGCATCACCGGTTTCAAAAGACCGGTTTCTCCCCCCGGGAGTTTCAGGTCAATGGCGTTTCCGAATCCGAAGTTCCGGATGGCGCGATAATAGCGCTCCGCTCCCAGGATCAACCCGACCTTTGCCGCACCCACATTGCTGGATCGAACGATGATGTCCCGGAAGCTCAGGCTCGTGAAGGGATGAACATCTTCAATCCGGCGATTGCGCAACATGAACAGGCCATTGCCGCAGTCAAACATCTGGGAGGGGGTCACCACCCGGTTTTCCAGGGCCGCTGCCGCGAGGACGACTTTGAACGTGGATCCGGGTTCATACAGAAAGGAAAGCGCCTTGTCGCGCACCCGGGCGTAGGGAATGTTGCAGGCCTGATCCGGGCGAAAACCGGGATAACTGGCCATCGCAAGGAGAGAACCGTCTTGCACGGCCATCACCACTACGGCCCCGGCCCGGGCATGGAATTTGCTCACCCACCGCTTCAACTCCTGTTCCACCATGTACTGGAGAGGGGCATCAATGGTCAGGATAATATCTCTCCCGGCCTGAGGCTGGTCAATCGGCTCCACGGCAAATACCTTACGGCGGGCATCGCGCTGCACGCGCACCTTACCGCCCTGCCCGCGGATCAAACGATCCAGCCCGAACTCCAGCCCGAACAGCCCCTGCTCATCGATCCCCACCCCGCCCAACAGATGCGCCGCCACGCCCTTCTGCGGGTATACCCGGCGGTACTCATCAATGAAATTCAGCTGGCCCGGGTCGGAAAGAAGCTGCTGCACATTCAGCAGGCTTTTGTATTCGCCGTCACTGAGTTTGCGGCGATACCAGATGAAACGATCCCCTCTGCGGATTCGGCGGCGGATATCAGAGGTCGTCTGGCGGGAAACCGGTACCACCTTGCGCATGCTTTCAAGCGCTTTCACGCACCCGTCCGGATCTTTCGCACTGAGAAAAGCGGATTTGGCCTGAACGGATATGGCCAGGATATCCCCATTACGATCATAAATCGTTCCGCGGCGGGGATGAAGCGTCAGAATCCGCTTGGTCTGTGCCCTGACCTTGGACACGTATCGGTTGTAATTGAACACCTGGTGGCGCACCAGTGTGAAAACAATGGCCAGGACCCATACGGAGAACACCATGAAGATCACGAAAGTGCGGTTGCGCTCCTTCCGATTGATTTTCATGATTCCCCCCGGGAGACACGAATCACCTGATCTTCCCTGGGAGGCAAAAGCTTCAACTGCTCACGCGCAATGGTATCCACCCGCTCCAGGTTAATCATGAAAGCGCGACTGGCCCGCAACTTGTCAATCTCTATCCGCAGCGCATCCGCTTCCTGCTTGAGGGTTTCCATCTTGTATCCGAAGTCAATACTCTTCAGATTCAAGCTGGAATAGGTGAACAGGAGGACAAAAACCATGAAGCCCACAAACACGGCAACGCCGATATTCCTGCGGGGTGGCGGGGTTTTCCCTTTCATGCCACCACCGCCACGCGAAGTTTAGCGGAATGGGAGGGGGGATTCTCCTGAATCTCTTCTTCCCCGGGTACCATTGGAAAAGGCCGGATCAGTGTCAGGTGACCCTGGGATTGCAGCCGGCGGAATGAATGCTTGACCATGCGGTCTTCCAGGGAATGGAAGGTGAGAAAAAGAATCCGACCTCCTGGAGCCATGAGATGGGGTAACTTTTCAATAAACGCTTCAACCCCTTCCAGTTCACGGTTCACACAGATCCGCAGGGCCTGAAAAACCCGCGCCGCCGGGTGAACTTTCCCCCGGGGAATCCGCGAGCCGAACACCTTTTCCACCACTTTCCGGAGTTGGGCGGTGGTTTGGATCGGTCCGAAAAGTCGCGTTTCAACGATACGCTTGGCCAACTCCGCGGCTCTGCGAACCTCACCGTAGTCCTGGAATATCCGTGACAACTGCGCTTCCGAAAAGGTGTTGACCACCTCAGCGGCTGTCAATTCGGTGGATCGATCCTTACGCATATCCAGGGGGGCGTCCAGGTTGTGAGAAAATCCCCGTTCCGGGTCCCACATCTGCATCGTGGATATGCCCGGATCCACCAGAACGGCGGAGATCCGTTTGTTCTCCACCTCCGGATGATCCAGGCAAACAGCGTAATCGATTTGCATGAGTTTCACTTTTTCAGACCAGCGTTCAAGGCGGGAACGAGCCACTTCAAGACTGTCCGGATCCACATCCAGAGCCAGTACCTTCAAGTGCTCCAACTCCTCCAGGATTCGCCGGGAATGTCCTCCCAGACCTACGGTACAGTCGATCAACCACCCCGGCGGCACATCCCGCAACAAGGCAATGATCTCATTGCTCATGACCGGGTAATGGCGGGGTTCCATTCAGAATCCTTGAAATTCGGTGTAGTTTTTCCTTGTCGTACTTTTCACCCAGTTCCCGTTCACGGAAATACTCAGCGTTCCAGATCACCAGATGGTTGGCTTTCCCGAATACCCGGACTTCCTCCTGCAACTGACTTTCACGACGCAGTTCCGTGGGGAGCAGAATCCGCCCCTTGGAATCAATACTGCTTTCAACACCGAAGAAACCAAGGCGGTTGATAAAGTCATCCATGTCCGGATCCCAGGTTCCATGATTTTCGATCCGGTTTTCCATCTCCTCCCAGACACGAATGGGATAGAGAATGACATGGTCCCCATTCAGGGAAGTCACAAAAACGTCCCGCCCGTACTCCGTCTCAAACACGGACAGAAAACGCGCGGGGATCTTCAGGCGTCCACGATCGTCAATTTTGGCGCTGTAGCTTCCACGAAAACGCATGCTTATCCCATTTTGTCCCATTTCTTCCCACACATAATAAAGTATAATAGTATAAAAAGTCAAGATAATCAAAATAATTCATGGAAGAGGAGTCCCCAAGCCTTGACACGCTACATTTAGCGTTCTAGAATATCCTGGTACCACATATATGGAGAGGATTATGGAAGGATTCAGCGAAAATGCAATGAAAATTCTACGTGCCCGCTATTTCAAGCGTGGCGCCGACGGAAGGGTCCTGGAACGGAAGCCTTCCCAACTGTTCCGGCGCGTGGCTCACCACGTGTCCGGTGCCGAAGACACTCCGGAAAAGAGGAGTGAATGGGAAGAGATTTTTTACGCCTCCATGATGGCTCGGGATTTCATGCCCAACTCCCCGACACTGACCGGCGCGGGCCGGGGGCTTTGCCTTTCAGCCTGTTTTGTACTGCCCGTGGAAGACTCTCTGGATGCCATTTTTGAAACCGTGAAAAACGCGGCCCTGGTCCACAAGGAGGGGGGGGGGACCGGATTCGATTTCTCCCGGATCCGCCCACAGGGTAGTTACGTCCGGAAAACCCAGGGTATCGCTTCCGGACCGGTTTCCTTCCTGCGTGTCATCGATGCCGGGACCGAAGCGGTCAAACAGGGCGGCACCCGGCGAGGCGCCAATATGGGCATTCTGCGCATCGACCACCCCGACATCCTGACATTCATCGACATGAAGCGGGACGGCCATACCGCCCAGAATTTCAACATATCCGTCGCTGTGACCGACGCCTTTATCGAAGCCCTGGAAAACGAAACGGAATACTCCCTCGTTCATCCGCAGACAGGCGAAGTGACCGGGTCCCTCAAGGCCGGCGAAGTGTTTCAGAGAATGGTGGATTCCGCCTGGCGCAACGGAGACCCGGGACTGGTTTTTATTGACCGCGTCAACCGCCTGAACCCCACTCGCCACCAGGGCCCGATTCGGGCAACCAACCCCTGTGGCGAGCAGCCCCTGCATGATTTTGAAGCCTGCAACCTCGGATCCATCAACCTTTCCAACTACTTCATCCCGGGCGGAAAAGATCCCTTTGACTGGGAACGCTTTTCGCAGACCATCGGGATGGCGGTTCGCTTCCTGGACAATGTGATCACCGTCAACCGATACCCCCTGGAACAGATTCGAGAAATGGCCCTGGCCAATCGACGGATCGGACTGGGTGTCATGGGATTCGCCGACCTGCTGATCCGCATGGAGATCCGCTATGACTCTGATGAAGCCCGCGAAATCGCGCGCCGCATCGCCGGGTACATGAAACGGGAAGCCGTGAACGCATCCCGCGTACTTGCCGGAGAGCGGGGGTCCTTCCCCCGTATTGACAAATCCATTTACCGGGATTCCGAGATGCGCAACGCATCGGTGTTGAGCATTGCTCCCACCGGGACCATCTCCCGCATCGCAAGCTGTTCCTCCAGCGTTGAACCCGTCTTCGCCTTCAAAGTGGTATCCAAAATTCTGGACGACGAGATTCATGACCTTCATCCCCTTTACGATGAGTGGGAAAAATCGCACCCGGATGTGTCCCACCCGGAATGGTTCATCACCGCGGGCGAAATCGAACCCACGGATCACCTGAAAATGCAGGAAGCCTTCCAGGAATCCATAGACAGTGCCGTATCCAAGACCATCAATTTTCCCAACTCCGCCACCCGGGATGAGATTTCAGCCGCATTCCGCACGGCGTTTTCCATGAAGGTAAAGGGAATGACCGTTTATCGTGACGGTTGCCGTTCCGTACAGGTACTGAACCGGGAAGGCGCGGAAGTTCCCCAGCCCAAGGAGCGCCCGGACGCGCTGAGGGCCACCACCCACAAAATTCCCACCGGATTCGGGAACCTCTACATCACGGTCACCTTCCTGGAAGAACAGCCCTTTGAAGTCTTCTGTTCCATTGGAAAAAGCGGCTATTCCACCATGGCGGACGCGGAGGCCATCGGACGTCTGGCTTCCCTGGCCCTGCGCAGCGGAATTCCGGCGATCGAAGTGGCGCAGCAATTGAAAGGAATCGGAGGCTCGGAACCCACCTTCCACAACGGGGAACTGGTCCAGTCCATCCCGGACGCCATTGCCAAGGTGCTTGAAACCTATACCGGAAGTATCGGAAGCGGTGGCCGGGATCTGAATACCCTCAACTGCCCCGTCTGCGGCGCCACGCTTCAGGACGAGAAATGCCCCACCTGCCCCAATTGCGGCTGGTCCCGCTGCACCGGGACGTAAGAATCACGAAGGGAAAAAAACAGTTGGAGAGTTGGAGAGACAGGGAAGTGGAGAGAATATATGTCAACTTTAAATCAGGGATTGACGGATGACTCTTAATTATATTGAGTTTACTCCGGGACTGTGATAACAAGATCAACAGGCGATCAATATG
>CAYVBC010000056.1:0-3998 GCA_964449545.1 uncultured Clostridia bacterium
CAGGGGCAGGATCTCCTGATCCTCTCCACCCATGAGGAAGACCACGTGATCCGGGGCGATCTTTTGGCTGTTGAAAAATTCCTCAATCCGGGCCGCCTCGACTTTCAGGGAAGACTTGAATCCCTCGGGGCCGGGCTTCATCCAGATCACACCCTTGCCCCCGTGCTCCTGGACAAAGCGGTTGATCCCGTCCAGCACCTTGCGTGAAAAGGTTGTCGCGTTCGGGAGGACCAATCCACGGACCGCTCCTCCCCCAGCAAGTACTCCGTCCAGGATATTCGACCCCAGTCGGCCCGCGGCCGAAGAGAAATCATGAATCTCAAGCGGGATTCTCAGGTCCGGTTTGTCCGTGCCGAAGCGGGACATGGCTTCCTTCCACGGCATGCGCGGAAACGGCAGCACCACTTCCTGCCCGGCCAGGGCGAACACTTTTGCCATCAATCCTTCCATCAATCCGAATAGTTCTTCGGGATCCATGAAACTCATTTCCAGGTCCACCTGGGTAAATTCGGGCTGACGGTCCGCGCGCAGATCCTCGTCGCGGAAACAGCGTGCCAGTTGAAAATATCGTTCAAATCCCGACACCATGAGCAGTTGTTTGAACAGCTGGGGAGACTGAGGCAGGGCAAACATCCTTCCTTTGTAGACCCGGGACGGCACCAGGTAATCCCGTGCCCCCTCGGGGGTCGCTTTGGTCAGGATCGGGGTTTCAATCTCCAGGAATCCCCTTTCATCCAGGTAATTGCGAATGGCCAGGGATACCTTACTGCGCATGTGGAAACGCTGCTGCAGCTTTTCCCTTCTCAGATCCAGGTAGCGGTACTGAAAGCGGATTTCATCCGACACATCGGCCTTGTCCCCGGGAAAAAAAGGCGGCACCCGCGATTCCGCGAGCACGGTGACCTCCCGGGCGATCACTTCCAGACCGCCGGTGGGAATATCGGGATTGGGATTCTGACGTTCCACCACGGTTCCCTTTACTTCCAGGACCCATTCCCGGCCCAGTCCATGAACCATGTCTCCATCCCCAAAGGTTTCATTGAAAACCACCTGGACGATGCCACTGCGGTCCCGGAGGTCGACGAAAGTCAGACCACCCATCGCCCGCTTGGTTCGTACCCAGCCGTACAGGGTCAGTTCCCGGCCCACATCCCTGGCCGAAACCTCTCCGCAGAATACTTCACGCTTCATCGGTTTCGTTCCAGCCATGGGAGCAGCTCCTCCATATCCATTCTGGTCTGACTTTTTTCACGCATATCTTTAACCGTCACCTGGTTTTCAGCAATCTCCTCTTCGCCCAGAATCAGGGTACGGTCCGCATTGAGACGATCACTGCGTCGAAATTGCTTTTTCAGATTCTTAGACCCGTAATCCACGTAGGCCCTGTGTCCGGCCGCCCATAGCCGGCGTGCCAGGCGAATGGCATGGCTCAGGTACTCGGGTTTCTGGAAAGCCACGAAATTCAGTGGGGTTCCGGGTGGCGGCGGGGTGTCCAGGTGCAACAGGATGCGTTCCATCCCGGCCGCGAATCCGATCCCCGGAATATCCGGTCCGCCCAGCTCCCCGATCAACTGGTTGTACCGCCCTCCGCCCAGCAGGGCATTCTGGGCGCCCAATTGTCCGGAAGTGATCTCAAAGGCGGTTTTGGTATAATAATCCAACCCCCGGACCAGCAGTTCATTGACCGTAAACGGCACTTCAAAGGCTTCCAGCCCGGCCCTCAATCCCGCAAAATGGCTGTCACAGTCCGGACACAGATTCGCGGTAATGGTGGGGAATCCCCGGGCGACTTCCCGGCAGGCCGGATTCTTGCAGTCAAAAATCCGCAGCGGATTGGTATCCACTTTGCGAACGCAATCCTTGCACAGGGCCCCGACCCGGCTTTGTGCCGCGCTGCGCAGCTTTTCCAGGTATTGCGGACGACACTGGGGGCATCCCACCGAGTTGATCTCCAGGGTGATGTCCTGAATCCCCAGCTCCTCAAGAAAAGCGTACGCGGAATACACCACCTCCGCGTCCAGTTCCGGACTTTCCTCTCGAAACACTTCCACCCCGAACTGGTGAAACTGCCGGTAACGGCCTTTCTGCGGCTTGTCGTAGCGAAACATGGGGCCCACGTAATAAAAGCGCAGGGGAAAAATTTCATCAAACAGGTTGCGTTCAATGGCCGCGCGCACCACGGAAGCCGTGTTTTCCGGGCGCAACGTCAGGCTGCGATCCCCCTTGTCCATGAAGGTGTACATCTCCTTCTGAACCACTTCAGTTGCATCACCGATCCCACGCTGAAACAGTTCACTGCGTTCGAACACGGGGGTGCGGATCTCACGATACAGGAACCTGGAGAAAAATTCGTGAACCTTCGCTTCCAGGAATTGCCAGCGCGCCACTTCCGGAAAATAGATGTCCCGGGTACCCCGGGGAGCGTTGATGCGACTCATAAATACCCCAGTGATTTCAGAATTTCCTCATGTTTTTTATCCACACGCCCCACGCGCCCCTTGGATGCCGTAAGAGTCCGGGATATTTTCAGGATCGCGTTGTACAGACCTGATTTGGCCTTTGAATCCGTCATGGAATTGAAAATATTGCTCAGGCCCAGGGGATCGTTCCCGAGATGAATCATCTCCACCTTGTCCTTCTTTCGCCCCGGATAATGGATAATCTGCCAGGGCGGGTCCACGATGGAGAAGGCATCAAAATAGGCCTCCGGGGAATAGGTTTCCAATACCAGTTTCCCGGGTTTCACCGGACCCAGTAAAGACCGGCCTTCCATGAATTCCGGAATTGCGTACCCGGCCGCATCCAGAATCGTGGGCGCCACATCCAGGGTGGAAACCAGGGAATCCGACACACTTCCGGGTTTCACTCCCGGACCCGACAGGATCAGGGGAACCCGGGTATAGACCGGATTCAGGTAATGAATATGTCCGAAATGGTTTCGATACTCGCCCATTCCCTCCCCATGATCCCCCATAATGACAAATAGAGAATCGTCCATCATCCCCCTGGATCGGATGGCTTCCAGCAGCCGGCCGATCTGAGAATCCATGTACTGCACTTCCCGGCTGTACAGCCATTTTCGTGACTCGGGATGCTCCAGCATGCGGTGGATAAAGGAAACGCGCACCCGGCGGGGCTTTTTGCCTCGATTGGTGATCTCCACACGGGAACGGGGATGGGGGGAGAGGTAGTCGTCACGCTTCCGATTCCGGGTTTTCACCCATCCATTGGGAATCCGAACTGAAATATCGGATTTTCCCTTCTCTTCCGGCACCGCGGAAAAATCCTGGAAAAATATATAGCGGATGGATACCGGATCCTTCCGTTTAAAATCTTCCGGAATCCGGGTGTCCATGAAAACCCGGGTGGTTCCCGGTTCCACCATCACATCCAGGTTCACCCGCGGTTGTTCGATACTCAACGCGCTGAATTTCTCCTCACCGTTCACCAGGATATGAAATTTTTCAGAATAGTGGGGGGGAAAATAGGGTTCATGGGGATCTGAATAGTGCAGCCAGAAAAAAGTCTTGCTATCCTTGAAACGATCGATCGCCTCAATGGCATCATCGGTCACTTCCTCCGCGGTGCGATACCACAGGTTGGGTCTGAAGTTTTCCGCATAACTTTCAAATCCCTTTCCGGCACCAAAATCTTTTTTAAGAACCCCCAGGGACACGGCCGCGGCGGTATGATACCCCGATGCCTGCATCAACTGGGCCAGGGAGGGCCGGGGAATCTGCTGAACCTGTCCATTGTTATACACTTTCAGCATATGGGGAGGCAGGGAATAGAACATGGTCAGGTGAGAGGGAAGGGTGATGGGAATCAGACAGAAGGCTTTTGAATAGGTTCGTCCACCAGCCGCCATGACTGCCAGGTTTGGCGTATCGGTATTTCCCGGCTCCAGGTTCAGGGCGTCCGCCCGGGTCGTATCAAGGGTCAGGAAAAACACATACCGGGGAACCTTTCTTCCCCCCCCGCAGGAGAGGGTGGCCAGG
>CAYVBC010000056.1:4098-9344 GCA_964449545.1 uncultured Clostridia bacterium
TCCCGACTTACCGCGTTGCAGAACACACACCCGGACCTGGCGCAGGGCTTACTCAGAAACGCCCAGCGCCAGGGAGCCAGCAGAAATTTCATTCGTTTTTCTTGTCAATCTCGTTCTGCAACAGGTCACCGATGGTGGTAACGGATTCGGGAGTCGGCTTCATGTACTTCTCAATCTCTTCCCGTTCCTTCTTGCGGACAAGGGCACGGAAGCTCAGGTACACCCGTTTCTTGTCCGGATGAGCGGACACGACCAGGGCCTGTTTTTCCTCACCAACCTTCACCAGTTCCTGGAGTTCTTCCGGAGTAATCCGGTTTTCATCCACTTCACCGATGCGAACGAAGCCTTCGATATTGCGGCTGATCTCCACCGCGACACCACGCTCTAGAACCCGTTTCACCTTAACTTTCATACTGGCGCCGGGGGGATTGGTGGCAAAAAACTCGTTCCACTCGTCATCGGTCAACTGTTTGACCCCAAGTTTTACCTTGTAGTTCTGGTCCAGTTCACGATCCAGGATCACGGCTGAGATCTCTTCACCTTCGGTAAGGAATTCCTTGGGTGTATCGATTCGAAAATAGCTGATATCGGAAATCTTGATCACGCCTTCCACGCCCGGTTCCAGTTCCACGAAAACCCTGGCGCTGAGAATTTTCTTGACCACACCTTTGACGATTTCTCCCGCATTGTGGTTGTCGATATATTTTTCCTCGGGCCGCATTTCCAGTTGCTTGAGGCCGAGCTTGATCTTCTTGTCATCCTTGTGGAGTTCAATCACCTGCACCCACATTTTATCTCCAACCGCCACGTACTCTTCCACGGTCTTGGGTTTCCCTTCCCAGGTAAGATCAGAGATGTGCAGCAGTCCTTCAACCCCGTCTTCCAGTTCAATGAAAGCACCAAAATCCACGATCTTGGTCACCTTGGCCATCAGTTTTGTTCCCACAGGATACTTTTCTTCTATATCCAGCCAGGGATCTTCATGCAACTGCTTGATGCCCAGTGAAATCTTCCGCTTCTCATGGTCCACGTTCAGTACTTTGGCTTCTACTTCATCGCCCTTCTGCAATTTTTCCTTGGGGTGGCTGACACGTCCATAGGAGATATTGTCCCGATGAATGAGGCCATCAATGCCACCGAGATTGACAAAAGCGCCATAATCGGTCACGGTACTCACAACACCCTTAACCACGTCTCCGGGATTGAGGGATTCAAGCAACTCTTTTGCCTTCTCGCGACGTTCATCGTCCATAATCACTTTCCGGGAGATCACACCGGAATGGTCCTTGGGGTTGAGTCTCGTAATCCGGAAGGTGAACTCCTTCCCCAGCAGTTCTTCCGGAGCCTTGATGCGACGGATATCGGCTTGACTCATGGGCAGAAACATTTCAACACCCATATCCACGATAAATCCCTTGCTGTCCGGTACTTCACGAATCACAACACCCTGCATGGGAGTCCTCTGCTCATAGGCCTTCTGAACTTTGTCCCAGCCCATTCGCTTCTTGATCTCCTTGCAGCTCACAACAATATAGCCTTCCCTGCGGTTCAAACGCATGGGCATGACGGTGATCGGGTCTCCGGGTTTAACGGAGATATTCCCTTCCCAGTCCTTGATCTCGTTCTTATCCAGAACGCCTTCGGTCTTGTGACCGATGTCCACAATGACCCGGTCCTCCACAATATCGATAATGGTTCCTTCCACGGGGTGATTGCTGTCAATTGTTTTCAGATCGTATTCCTTGATCAGTTCTCCAAATTCATCCCCTCCGGGAATGTTGTCAATTTCCTTGGGTTTGTCCATCATTCATTCTCCTTTTATCTATATCAAAGCAATCGTTGATTGCCGGTATCTCTAAAAAATATTGTCGTACACGTTCGACTTCTTCAGGGGGTGTGGATGCCCCGGCGGTAATTCCCACCGTGTCACATTCGCCCACATATCGTTTCAATTCCGGATCGCTCAGGTCCGCGCTGCCCTCAATATGAATGGTCCGGGAGTTGTGTCGCCGGGCGATCTGCACCAGCTTCTCCGTGTTTGAGGAATTTCTGCCACCCACCACCACGACGCAATCCACTTCCGGTGCCAGGCGACGGATCGCCTCCTGGCGTACCCGTGTCGCTTCACAGACCGTGTTGTGCACTTCCAGAGAATCGGCACGCCGGGACAGGATGGCTTCAATCTCATGAAAAAAATCGAGATCCAGAGTTGTCTGCGCCACCACGCCCATCTTCTCCATATGGGGAATCGCCAACGCCTCTTCCCGGGAATTGACGATTATGGGGGCGGTGGAATAACTGCTGGCCGCAATGATCTCAGGATGATTTCTGTTGCCGACGATCACTACGGGAATACCGCATTCTTCAAAATCACGGATAATGCGATGGGTTTTCTTGACCAGGGGACAGGTGGCATCCATCAGCCGTGTACCCCGTTTTCGAAGGGTTTCTTCCTGATCCGCCGGGATACCATGGGTGCGGATGACCAGTGTTTTTTCGGAATTCAACTCATCCCAGTCCGAGATGCAGTCAACCCCTTTTTCTTCCAGATCTTTCAGTGCGGATTTATTGTGAATCAGTTCGCCGAGAACCTGGATTCCCTGCCCTTCTCGACGAAGTCCATGGATTAATTCAAGTGCACGTTTTACGCCGAAGCAGAAGCCGGCTTGATCTGCAATGCGGACAATCATTATAAGTATACACGTCCATCCGATTTAGAATTTGAAATATATCTTATACCATATCACCCATCATGTCAAACGCTTACGGTTGACGCGAAGGGTCCGATTGCTGTATTCTCTGTGCATGTTGCGCATCTACAGCGGCTTGTATAAAGGACGCAGGCTCCGAACGGTCCGCCACCCCGGAGTTCGCCCCACAACGGCAAAAGTCAAAATGGCGTTTTTTGATGCCATGCAGAACCGGATCCGGGAAACCATTTTCCTGGACGGGTTCGCCGGAGTGGGCAATGTGGGGATTGAGGCGCTGAGCCGGGGCGCGGAATACGTGGTTTTTATCGAAGAGCTGCCCGAGTGCGTCAGGGCGCTGCGCTACAACCTGGAGAAGATCGGCATCCCCTCCGATCATTACCGGATCATCAAGGGCGACTACAACCGCAGTGTGATCCGGTTGAGCCACGACGAGTTCAAGTTCGACCTTATCTTTCTCGACCCCCCATACAGCCTTCTGGACTATGCCAATCCACTGAAGGTTGTGTACAAACGCGGGATATTGAAACCCGAAGGGCGAATCATCCTGGAACGTCCCAGTCACCTGAAATTTGCTCACCGGTTTTTCAACCTCACCCATACCCAACGCATCGGAAATCGATGCCTGGACTATTTCGGCAATGAATCGGGAGAATCCGAAAACAGTCCCGATTCTTCCAGTACTCGCTGAAACTGTTTTAGATCCACGCTGGTGCGGGGATGCGCCGGAGGAGAGCAGCCCGGCGCCTTCGCAATAGACAGATCATACGTGCCGATCCGCTTCGCCAGGTCAATAATCTCAAGTTTGTCCATGCCGATCAGGGGCGTGTAAACGGGCAGTTCCGACTGCAGCCGATATGCCGCCATGTTGCTCAGGGTCTGTGAGGCCACCTGGGCCAGGCTGTCTCCCGTAATCACACCCAGAGCACCGACCCGGCGCGCAAACGCCCCCGCATTGCGATGCATGAGGTATTTGCATATGACACACACATAGGGACCCATTCGGGAGTTGGATCGCAGTCGGGAAAACTGTCCGTCAAACAAGGATTCGTGGTCCAGCTCTTCCATTTGAATTCGACGCCCCGCCGCATACCGTTCCAGCCGGCCTCGGATCCGCTCCATTTTGGCCCTCTCTTCAGGGCCCATGGCGAAATGGAGCAGTACCGGTTCCACCCCCCGCTTCATCATGAGGAAGGTGGCCACCGGAGAGTCAATGCCCGTGGAGATCAATGATACCAGCTTGCCCGCGCTGCCATAGGGCATGCCCCCGAATCCCCTTATCTTGTGGGAAAAAACAAAAGCCGCATTGTTACCAATCTCCACCTGAAGGTCGAAAGCCGGATTCCCGAGATTAACCGAGGCTCCGGATTCCACCCGGACCCGTTCCCCCAGGATGCGTTCCACTTCAGTCGAGATTACGGGAAACGTCTTGTCCACGCGCTGGCAGCTGATCCGGAAGGTTCCGGCCGCTCTCACCTCTGACGTGAAACCAAGAACCGCCTCTTCCATAGCCGCCATATCCCTGGGCACTTCCAGGGCCGGGCTGTAGGAGAAGATCCCCATCACCTCTTCCAGGGGAGGCGTCTTTTCAATTCCGCGCACATATATCCTTCCACGGATTCGAACCACTGAGGAATATGCGATCCCGCGATCCTTCAGAAAGCTTCGAATATCATCACAAAGCCGTTTTTCAAAAAAGGAGCGGTTGCGGCCCTTGAGACTGATTTCTCCATAGCGGACGATCAGGGCGTTGGCTTTCATGGGGGCGGGCATCAGGACGCGCCTGCCGGGCGCTTTCCAGTCAGTTCCTCCAGGTAACGCAGCAGAATCCGGCCCGTTCGTTCACGGCGATATTCCCCGAGAGCCCGGTCCTGGCTGTCCAGGACCTTTCGCCGCAGATCCTCATCCCGCATCAGGCGGTCACACAGCGCCGCGGTTTCCAAAGGAGATTTCCGATTAAGGAGGATACCGCCACCCTTCATGGTTTCCGGCACCGCGCCCGCGGCAAAAGCCACAACCGGAATCCGGAGGTGAAAACTTTCCGGCACGGGCGCGCAGAACCCCTCGTGTTCGCTCATGTGCAGGTAAAGATGGGCCAGTTTGAAGTAGGAGATCAGTTCCTCTTCCGGCACATGGCCCGTGAAATGAATATTGCGGTTTTCCAGGCGGGCAACCAGCTTCTGCAGCGCGGAAAGATAGCGTTCAAATCCGCGATACTCTCCCACCAGTACCAGGCGGGACTCCGGGTTGAAATAACGCTGGTAGAGGTGAAAAATCCGGATCACGTCTTCTACCCGCTTGTTGGGAATGATACGCCCCACATACAGGAGGTTGGTTTTCCCATCGTCAAACAGGTCACGGATCACGGGGACCACGGGCATCGAGAATTTCTCGAAATTCATCACCAGGGGCAGCACACCGGTGGGTGTATACCCAAAGGCCTTCAGCTCGTTTTCATTGTATTTCGAATCGCCCAGGGCCAAATCCACTTTCCCAACCAGGTTCTTCAGCTCCACGCGCCCCTTGAAACAATCCTTG